>NZ_AOIG01000009.1:0-261464 GCF_000346635.1 Paenibacillus shenyangensis | reverse complement strand
TTCTTGGCCGGAATTAGAGTATATCATGCCAGCAATTTAGATGCAACTACTTTTTTAAAATAATTTTGGACTATTTGAATCAATTGTTATTCCAATGAATCCTTGTTATAGGCTATATAATGAAAGAGTAAATGCATTCTACTTTCTATACTACAATGACTCCAGCTAAATATGCTACTTATTTGGAACTTTGATTGCATACCCGCTCTCACTTTTATTCTTTTTGGACTGTAATTCTCTATCTTCTAGATCCACATCTAAGGCGGATCTGTCATTCTATTTTATTACATCTCTATACTAACGTTTGGACATTCTTTTATCTCTTTCTTCTATAGATATAGATTTTAGTCTCATATATAGATTATATAGATCGTAAATGATGCTGACTTGGATGAGTCTGTTCGATTTTCTTTACCCTACTCGTGTACAATGATTTGATTATGGATCATATCCATATATGATGAAGAAACGATCTGGTGTTGGTGAGGATTTTTATTCAGAGATAGCCATGTTATTCTCTCTGCTATATGAATTTTGAAACGTGTTATAACGAGACTGGTTTAAGCGTGGCATTTTTCGTCCTTTGTGTATTGCGTTATATTAAAAGTTCTACAAGTCCAACACATTCTATTATTTTGCAATTGAGGAGGATCATTTATGCATTCTTTGACACGTCCTATTTGGCAGGCGATGAGTGAACAGGAGCAGGAAGAGGCTTTGTACCATCTGTTGTCTACCTTGCCGGAAGGATTTACTTTGGAGCATCTACAGCGCTTTGAACGATATGGACAGCAATTTGTAACTGGCATTTTCGATTCCAAAGGGAAAGAGTTTGTATTTGTCCCGGGGGACACGGTTACTCTGGGCTGGAATAATGGTATAGGACAAATGGATGCACGAACTCGCGAAGATCTGGATGAAGCAATGGTGGAAATAGAGCGTACTTTATCAGAGGCAGATGAATTGTTAAATACACTGATGTCTCCGGTACGTGAAGTGACAATCGCACCTATGCTGGTAGAGCGATACCCCCAATCGATCGGATGGATCGAAGTCACTCTGGCTGACCTGGACCCTGAAGAGGATGCAGAGATTATTGCAGAACTCCATTCTTTTGAAGAATCCGGGCTGAATAGTTACGAAGTTTATGAAGATTATCGGCTTGAGCGTGAAGGCGAACAGATTCGTATTTATCTGTTTGATGAAACAGAGCAATTCGAAGACTGGTCTGCAGATCATTTGCAGCCTTCTTTTTCTATACTTAATGAAGACGAGTGGGAATATCTGTATGGCGGCGGGAGTCGAACGCTATTTCCCTGGGGAGACAGCTTTGACTATACGATGAATGTGAAGCACTTTGGCAATCTGGATGATAGCAGCTCTAACCATGGATCAGAAAATAGCAGTAAGAAGCAGTTGTATCATCTGGAATTGCCGAATGTCTTTGGAATTTGCTTTCTCGGTGATCCTTATCAGGTTGAGCTGACGGTCGATGGCGATCATATTCGCGCAAAAGGTGGAGATGGCGGAGCAGGCATATGCGGCGGGCTCGGTATTGTTCTGGGTTATCTGCCGGTTGCAACGTATTACCGAAATTTATATGAGGATGCACTGGAGTGGACGGAACTGATCGGATATATGCATTATCGGCGCATTATTCGATTGGGCTAATGATGGGCTGTTTGTATTGTATATATTCATAAGTAGTTGAGTGATACTTATCGCGCTAAGTAAATACGGATTAAGCCTAGGGTTCGGTCATTTAAAGTTAGTTCATTTGTGGTTCGGTCATTCGGAGTCGTTCATTTCGTATTGATTTATTTAGTGTTTGTTCATTTAGAAATTGTCTATTTGGACTTTATTTGTTTAAGGTTTGTTCATGCAAAGATCGCTTACTCTGAGTTTCTTCGTCTAGCAATTCATTTAATAAATCGTTCGCTTTATAAATATGTTGAACGTATTGGAGTTTGTGATGCTACGATTGTGGAGGATTTTGACGATATAGCCTGTTCTCAAAACCAAAAAAGCCGCCCTTCTGTATGTTGGTAACATAAGAAGGGCGGCTTTTTTAATAATATAAAAACTGCTCAGCAAGAAACTAATCGATCCGTGAAAGGTTGTTGCTCGTAACGATCTATTATAATGCGCAGCTTCCGATTATTCGGAACCAAGGAATATATAACGGCAAATTACGATAACAGCCAGAATCCACATCAGCCAATGTACTTTTACTTTGTGACCTGTAAAGACATTGCAGAAGAATCCCAAAATTACATAAGCAACGATACCCGCAGAGATACCATTTGCAATACCATTGGTAAATGGCATAAAAATAATGGTCAAAAATGCCGGGAAAGCCTGCATAAAGTCATCCCATACAATATGACGGACCTGGCTCATCATCAGTACACCTACGATAACGAGCGCCGGAGCTGTAGCTGCCGAAGGAACCATAAGCGCCAGCGGAGCAATAAACAGCGCCAGGATAAACAGAACACCTGTCGTTACTGCTGTCAGACCTGTACGTCCACCTGCTGCAACACCGGAAGTACTTTCTACATAAGAAGTGATTGTACTCGTACCCAGCACGGCACCTGCACTGACACCAACTGCATCAACGAGCATGGCTTTGCTGACTTTTTTCTCGCCTTCTTTGCGATTCTTGAAAAGACCTGCGCGCTCTGCTGTACCTACAAGCGTACCGAATGTATCAAACAGCTCTACAAACGTAAAGATAAAGACAATCTCGAACAGTCCGAGACCAACCGCGCCCTTTATATCCAGCTGACCGACAGCCAGATTATCAAAAGAAGGAAGCCACTCTGCATGCGACAAGGAACTTACATCCGTCAGACCCATCGGAATTCCGATCAGTGTCAGCACAATAATACCAATCAGCAGTGCTCCGCGAATACGCATAACCATCAGAACACCAATAACGAACAGACCGATCAGCGACAGCAGCGTATCTTTGTTATGAACAAAATCACCCAGTGCCAGCTGGAAGTTACTGCCTCTAACCGTAACTGGACTTGCCAACTGGTTCACATCTGTAATTCCGGTTACGGTAGCCGATACAGAAATAACATTCCCCAGCTTCAGACCGACAATCGTAACAAACAATCCGATCCCGACTGTAATTGCCATTTTGATCGACTGTGGAACAGCGACCAGCAGTAGCTGCCTTACTCGTGTAATCGTCAGAATGATAAAGATAATACCGGACAGGAATACGGCTCCAAGAGCTGCCTGCCAGGTAATCATACCGTTGGAACCCAGTACAACAGTCATGAAGTACGCATTAAGCCCCATTCCTGGTGCCAGTGCTACCGGAATATTGGCGAACAATCCCATCAGGATCGTTACCAGACCTGCACCTACAGCTGTTGCGAAAAATACGCCCTGTGCTGGAATGCCTGCTCCATCCGGTCCAAGAAACAAGTTGTTAACGAACAAGATATACGCCATGGTAATAAAGGTAGTCAGACCCGCGATCAGCTCTGTTTTGACATTCGTGCCATGCTCCCGCAGTTTAAAGAAACGCTCCATTGTTATACTTTTCCCCCTCTTGGAAATAAATAAAGAAAACGACAAAAACCCCGATGGTATTGATGCTCATCGGGGTCTCATGGGTCAGTAACTAAACGTTCCTTTTGCTTATCCACTATTAAAGTGAAAATTCACTGTAATAAAAGACAAACAAAAAGAACACTGACAGTTACCAAATTCCGTAGAGAGATCATTCCGGTGATCACGTAGAGACTCCTGCGCCAATTCGCAGGATTATACGAATATGTTAATATGTCGAATACTTTATAATACATCCGCGTTTCATGTTGTTTTTGTAGAAGAATTGCTTTACTGGTTACATTCTAGGGGACGATAATATCGTTGTCAATCTAAAAATACGAATATTGATTTGCAAGCGTATGCATATTGTTCGGCAATATTTTTTTTCACTAAAAACAGGAAAACGTATGATTATTTTGGTAATGAATACTACGTTACTTTTTTTAGAAACCATCAGAAAAATGCAGCACAAAGCCCGCTTTGTTTTTCCATGATTAGAATACTCTCGTGTATTCCACATGAAACACAAAACGGGCGAATAGAATAATACAACAATCAAGTGTACTTGCAAACAAATGGTGTATGGATCAGAATCCCAGAGCTTACTATGCCCACTTATGGAAAAGGATCACTGCATACGGCAGCTTAGAACGTATTACTGCAATTTGCCCTGCAGTTCCCATACTTCGGAAGCTCCTGGAGTCTCGCCAGATGTCCACCATCTGGCTTTGTACGTACGTCCTTCATGACTGACCAGATCACCACCTACATAGACTGCTGTCGGACTCCAATCATTAGCGGACGGATCGCCCGGTTCCTGAGGATCCGGTTCTGTCGGTGTAGTTCCTCCCTGTCCATTTACATTCACATCAATTACCTGGTAAAAGGCATTGCCTGTATCGTAGATATCCCATACGCCGAGAATGACATGGTAACCGTTACGATCGGATGGCACATTGATAGTATGGGACACCGTCTTGGCTGGCTTGGCTCCTTTGTCATCAATATAGGCGATTCGTTCCAGCGAGCTGCGTGTCAGTGGTTGGTTGGGATTCCAGCCGGGCTTGGTCATGTAATACTGCCAGCCGGTTGTCGCATGCTGGGCAGTCAGGTTCCAGGTGATGTTCAGTGCTCCTGTTTTGATATCGGTCTTGTGCCAGCGGGTAGCGGTCTGATCATCGAGTGGAGAGAATCCGGCTAATGCGCCACTGGCAATTTTGCCATCTACAGGACCTGCGTTCGGGAAGCCTTTGGGTGCTTCAATACTTTGTGGTTCATATTGAGCGCTACCTACATTGGTATTCAGACCAACAGCATTGGAACCCTTGTAAGCGCGGCTGGCCGGCTGTGAAATATATCCATGAGCAAAGACCGACGTACTCAGAATCATCATGCAAGTACTTGCTGCAACAACGGCGGTCAGGGTTTTTCTCAATTTCATTGTATTCCCTCCAAATTATATGGTATTGGATCGTACTGTTATTTAGACGAGCTGCCAGACTTCTGCCTGTCCCGGTGTCTCTCCGGTAGTCCACCATCTTGCTTTGTACGTCTTACCGTTGTAGCTTACAGTGTCTCCACCCAGATAGATCGCGGAAGCACTCCATGCTTTAGCACCTGGTTGTTCCGGCTGCGGCTGTGGATCAGGTTGTGGATTAGGAGGATTGGTAACGCTACCATAAATCAGATTGTTATAGGATTGAGAGAACTTTTGATTGTAAGGGTTTCCTGCAGCATTACTGCCCAGATCCCAGTTAATCGACCAGGTCATCACACCTTTGAGCGGCTGACCTTTGGCTGCCAGATCAGTGAACACTTTGTATACGACCTGAGGATCTTTGACTTCTCCGTTACCTGCACCATCTGCATTAGCTGGGAGACCCAACACCAGCTTATTCGCCGGAATCTGCAGGAAACCCCGTGTACCATGGATTAATGAATCCGACATATAATAGAGGAAATTGTACTTGTCCGCATCCGAATTCTGGGATACCCACTTATTCACTTCATCGACCCAGAGTCCGTCACCTGCCTGGTTATACAGCTGGGGAGCAATGTAATCGTAATACCCTGCCAGACTGGTCAGATACGGCTCATACGCACCACCTGGTTTTAAGTAAGGAAATTCCGGTGCCATCGTAATGAGGAAAGTTTTGCCTTGTGCTTTGTAATGGTCTTTGACGATCTTGAGAGCAGCTGGAATAACCGTCGTATTGGCTCCTGCCTTAATGGCATTCTGCTCCAGATCAATATCCAGTCCATCAAATCCGTACACATCGACCAGACGAATGATTTCATTCGCAAATGCCTGTTCCTGCCCTGCACTCAATTGAACATGTGCATCTGCACCGCCCAGTGATAGAATCACCGCTGTACCTCTGGCATTCAGTGTACCCACCTGCTGGCGGAATGCTGCATCTGAAATATTCTCCGGCTTAAACGTCGGAATACCCGATCCGGTCATAAAAGCTACCGTCACCACATTATAGGCAGCTGGAGATTCACTCAGCTGAATCGTACGGGAAGAACCACCGGCATATCCATCCCCTTTGGAAGAAGACCAGTTCTGCCAGTACCCTACCATAACTTTCTTGCCAGCAATACTTGGCATGGCAGCAGCACTATCTTCTGCCGCATATCCGCTTGGAGCGGCCATTCCCAGCATGGAGCAGGTCATTACACCTGCCAGAAGCCATTTGCCTAACTTACGTGTACGTATTACGGTCATTGTATGCACTCCTTCAGTGATAGTATGTGATCGTAAAATCGCTGACATCAAGACACCTGTTCCCCCGTAGATCTGCTGTTATGTATCCCTCCTCTTTCCTCCATCATGATGTTGGTTACATCATTCATTATAATGTTTAAACGATGAAAAACTTATGTATATCCGCATATTTGGAGACGAAGTCATGAAGGACGTCAACTCGTATGCGCATATTCTTCCATTTCCTATCCTTTGTCTACTCTGGAAGGCAAAATAGCTCACTTAACATGCGGAATTTAGCGTAACAACGCTGGGCTTTGTCCGTTTGCCAAAGCTGCTCATAACTGTATCCGCACTCATAATAGAGCCCTTCCAGACGATGACAAAATCGATGATCTTCACAGTAACGTATTCCCTGGGACGCATATTCAATCGCCAGCCGGTAATCTTCGCTGGCATTATATGCTCTCGCCAGACAATAAAACACCTGGGGAAAGCGATAATCCAGTTCACTGTATTGATGAAGAGCCTGACGACATTTGTGCAGCCAACTGATACAGGATCGAAGATGACCCTGAAGTGCATATCCGGAAGCCATTGCAAGAATCACTTCAACTTCATGGAGAGCAGGCAGACGATCCGTATGATAAGTCAGCTGCAGCGCTTGCTGTATCATCTGAAATCCATGCGAAATCTGGCCCAGCTGCAGATAAGCGTATCCTTTTTGACAAAGAATAAATTGCTGATCAATTATGGATGGACGTTCCGTCTCCTCCATCTGGCAGTGCTCAATATAATCGATCAGTTCCGGATACATCTGCTGGCGATGCAGATAGGTAATATTTTTGCGGATGGTCTGCATTTCGCTGATCTGGTCCTGAGCCATATCATAGAATATACGTACATCGACACCGCACTTGCGGGCAATACGGTAAAGAATATCTGCCGAGACGGATTCCACTCCTTTCTCAATCCGGCTAATCTGGGACTGGTTGCAAATACCGAGTGCCAATTGCTGCTGGGTCATGCCACGCTGCTGTCGTACTTCGCGGATACGTTGACCGATATAGCGATAATCAAGCGCACTGTCGCCGATAAGATCCATTGTTGTTCATCTCCTTTGCCGATAAATTGTCTCCTCTCTATGTTATATGCAGCAGCAGATAGGGATAATGTGTAAAAGTACGTAGATAAGGTGGAATTCTGCGGGTTTTATCGTGACTGTATGTATAACATTAAAGATGTATATGTGGTATTTCTAGATTCGTTATCATTATATATAGACTTATAAACCAGTATATATCCGAAAAATTATATATGAATAAACACTCATATTTATCGTTATTGTTATATAAATAACAATATGGAAAGAGCATTTACATATAGGCAAAAGACTTAATTCAGTATTATTCCAAGTGTGATTTTCGTTATTCTTGTTTGTAAGAGTAGCTTTTTCTAGTCAGGGCAATGACCCGGATAGAATTGGAGGATGTATACGCTTGAGAAATAAGATCACTATACATAACAAAAACCGCCTATGTGATCTCAGACGGTTTTGTAGTCCTATCAAAATAATTTGTGATAACTGGATACTTAGAAATCTACAGATTGCTAATCTAGTGTGTTGTAGCATGCTGACTGTACACCATGATTCACTGCTTATGTTCTTCGTATCAAGGATAATCCATGGTACCTTTCACGGCGATATGCCTGCCTTTGCGATTTTCCAGTACTTTGACATTCACCATGCTGCCTTCCTGAAACCGCGGTCGGTGGATCGTATATACAGTTACAATTACTGCTGTATCGAAAGGCAGCTGGGTGGGCTTCTCGATTCGCAGATCCAGCCGCAGCTCCGGCTGACCCATCTCGTATTTACCGGTAGGTTCTACATTCAGAATGCGTCCACGCGCCGTGTAACCATCCTGGATAATACGCTCGACCGGGTTCTGACGCTTCTGCAATGCAGGCAGAACGATACCTGCCAGTATGAATACAATAAATAGCAGAATACAGCTGACGACAAGCGTCATAGGGTCCATACTTGTCACCTCTTTGCCAATCGGCGTTCGTTATTAATCCACATTCTGAATCTCGAAATGGTAAAAGACTGTATCAAATCCCTTATCCATCGGACTCGCCGAATAGATGCCTACCTGCAGCGGCTGTCCCGGCGGACAATCCAGATGGGTCATACGCAGCTGCTCCCACTCTCCGGCTGCACTGGCACTTCCCGTACGAAAGTAAACAAAAAAATCATTACCTTCCCGTCTTACCCGGAATGACAGACGCTGCTCAAAAATGCTGCTATCCATATTGCGGGTGGACCAGTCCGAATAACTCCGCTGGGTTACGACTACGCCCAGATGCGAAGGTTCATCCGGAATATACTCGATCGATGTTTTGATCCAGTTAGCCGAATCGATCCCGATAAAAATACCGGATTGGTCATATGTCCGCTGGGGATGCATCTGCAGCTCGGCGACTGCTTCGAAATTGCCCTTGATCTCATCATATAGTACATGCCCGTTATATCGTTCAAACCCATAATAGGTTCTCATCCAGAAATCTGTATCCGGCCGACTGCGCAGCAGCAGATGGTCCTGTTCTACCACCTTGTGCTCCGGTGGGAACATCTCCTGCAGACGATCTATATGATGCGGAATATACTGCATACCATCACCTCATTTAAAAGAAATTACTCTTACAGAAATACATATCTCCATACAATCACGAAAACGCTATCACTGTGTATATTACCAGATTAACCGCGTATTTGTACGTGAAAATATTCTCTCACTTTCTCTGGTTGATTCTGGCTTGTCATTTACATTCGTATAGTGCTTATATTCAGCGCCAGTCTTGGTTAATCCGTAGACTTGAATCCCTGTGTAGATTAACCGCGGAACAGACTACCCAATCAACGTATGGGAATAGTGTGTGCCTAGACAGCTTCCTTTTCTCTAAACCTATCTGAATCTATAAGAATACTGATAAGATGTCTAATAAAGAAAACGTAACGCCTTTTGAGCGGGATAACCTTTCAAAAAAGCGGTAAAAAGAGTATCTTAGATATAGACTGGAATCAGCGAATTGCTGTTTGTCCAAAAAAAGAGTTAAAGGTGTGCGATACGTGCGAATCAATAAATATATTAGCGAATCCGGCATTACTTCCCGCCGGGGAGCAGACAAATGGATCAATGAAGGCCGGGTAACGATCAATGGTGCCGTGGCAGAACTGGGCAGCCAGGTCGAAGCCGGAGACGATGTACGAGTAGATGGCAAGCCAATCAAGGTAGAACAGGAAAATGTATATATTGCGCTGAACAAGCCTGTAGGCATTACGAGCACAACAGAGCGTCATATCAAAGGGAATATCGTGGATTTTGTTAATCATCCGCTGCGTATTTTCCATATTGGACGTCTGGATAAAGACTCGGATGGGCTGATTCTGCTCACCAATGACGGGGATATCGTCAATGAGATCCTGCGCGCCGAGAACAAACATGAAAAAGAATATATCGTGACAGTGGATCGACCAATCACTCAGGCATTCCTTAATAAAATGGCATCGGGCGTCGAGATTCTGGATACGGTTACCCTGCCATGCAAAGTCACCCAACAGTCCAAATATGTATTCAAAATTATCCTGACTCAGGGGCTGAATCGCCAGATCCGCCGTATGTGTTCGGCGCTTGGTTATGAAGTTCATGGACTGCGCCGTACCCGGATCATGAATATTCACCTGGGCAATCTGTCGATCGGTCAATGGCGCGATCTGACTCCTGCCGAGCTGGATCAGCTGTTCCGCGATCTGGATTATACGCCAAAATCACACTAATTCGATGTTGGATGCTACTTTATTTCCAAAAAGTATCTGCAAAATGAACAACGCAAAAAGCTGCTTCCGGTAACAGGAGCAGCTTTTTTGATGTGTATTTATTCTTGTTCGGACATACCGTGTAGGCACTTCTTATAGATATATACCCTATGGAAATGTCGAGAGACACACCATGGCAGTTAACGTGATGCAGAACAGAACTCTTCACGAACGGAGTCTGTGACTGCGATCTTATTTATAAAAGACTTTATCTACATTGTACTTGGCTTGGAGACTGTTGATGATATACGTCTCGTAAATCTCGCGTTCAGTTGGGTCTTCCACAATACATACGTCGATACGGGTAACCTCGTCACGGTGATCTTTGATTGGAGAAACGGTATCTTCAAAGTGCTTTTTGATGCGTGGTCTGAGTTTGCGGGCTTTACCGACAAACAGCAGTTCATCTTGTTTGTTGTAGAACATGTAGATGCCGCCTACTTCGCGGGAGATCAGGTGAAAATCGGTAAATCCGTAGATATGGCTAAGTTCTGGATTAATCTGTTTAGTAATCGATACGTTAGGCGTAGGAATGGTAATCTGGATCAATTGCGGTTCACTTCCTTATTCAATATAGGTGTTCATCCTACCATAAATAGGGCGGGATTGATATCATCGATTGAAATATCCGTGTATAAAATGTTTCTCTATTCGAACAATTGGGATGGGGTGTTTATTGTCAACGAATAAGAGATGGGTTGTGCTTGCGGCAATCGCTCCGAAAAGGGATAGGACACGTCCTTCGGTTAAGGCTGGAGATCATGAATTTTGATTAGTAACAGATGATCTCCAGCCTTAAAGGTCGTCCTTTGTCCTATTCCCTTTCCTGCGCTACATGGTTGATGCAGCATGAGCTGGCTCGATCACTGGCTAATTGTACATAACCTGCTCACTGTTTACTGTAGCCATGCAGACGGAGTTCGCCGGAGATGTATTCGCCGAGGTAGATATCGGACAAACTATTGTACTTACGCTGCTTGATCTGGGCTTCGAGCCAGTGAATGTCTTTGTCGATCAAATCCAGTACATCCTGGTTAGCCTGACCGTCGACGATAATCGGGTAACGGATATTCTCGTCGCCGTACTGGATGATAGTGAGCTGTCCGTTCTGCTCCATGATCGCTCGTTTGACATGATTGATCTCGTAAATGCCGGCAGAGCGTAATTTGAACATAAGTTCATTGGCAGACATGCCGCAGCGCAGACAAGCACCGACTTCGACACTACCATTGACGACTAGGGTAACCGGTCTACCGTCGACAACACGTTTGACATAACGGTTGTGTTCTTTGAGAAATTTGATAATAAATACGAGCAGGGTCCAGATAATCAGGACGAGGAAAAATTGCAGCGGTGTGACTGCTTCGTTATAGATCACACCGCCAATAATGCCGCCGAGCACATAATTCTGTACCTGATCCATCGCCGAAGTGGGTGCCAGGTTGCCTTTGCCCATCAGATTAATCTGGAAAATCAGACATAGAATCCCGAGTGCCAGCTTGATCATGACTGGATAATAAGTGTCCATCTATCAGCTTTCTCTCCTTTCGAATTCGTCTTTTATTTGTCGATCAACTGGATATGGGGATTTACCAGATATACATCCTGAAGAGTATAAGCGTTCATATCCGAGGTGAAATGGACCGTATAGTATTTATCCTGCGCTTTGAGAATAATGCCATCGCTGAGAGTTGTGGCATTGACGCTAAGGGTTGTCTCGTCCAGCTGCTGATCCTTGGCCATCTGGTGCATAAATTGTACCATCTGCGAATACTTGGAATACGTACTCTGGTCCCGGGTGTAGTCGGAGTACTGCACACCGATCAGGAAGACAATCACCAGCAGCAAAATGATGCTAAGATCGCGGTATTTGGTCTGGATCCGGTGGCGCAGGTAGAGTGAAAATACAATGAGTAGAATGATCAGGGCAACGAAGATAAAGATATATTTTAGATAGAGATTGATGGTGGATTGCCCTTCCAGGTAGGTGATCGTGTAGAAGTTCATCCTGGGTCTCCTTTTATAGGTTAAATTTGAATACATCTTATTCATATCTATCAATATATAGTGCATACCTCTGAAATCAGAAGTATAGCGTAACATTTGCTGTTCTATATTATTGCTGCTTAGCTAGCATGGATTCTATATCTGTATCGGATATAACGATAGTGCATGTTAGCCTTCATGTTGCAAGCTAAACGGTATAATCCTTATTGCATTCAGCTATTTCCCATAATTAAAATAGCGATCACCAACCATTACGCATCTATAAAAAGCTGGATATCTTCCGTATCTATTGTCCACACTTATTCGTTTGCTTGGATAGGAGCATACTTCGAAAAAGTAGATTCACCTTCTCCTCATAAACAGACAGAATTCGTATAACCGTTATCATTCAGACGAGATATCTGTTAAACACGCAAGTAGATTACATCGTGAAGGGAGCCTATTTTATGCAAATTGCTCAAGGGGTTCACATGCTTAAATTGCAGATCTACTCTTTTGGTGGTCATCAGGAATTGAATCCTACTCTTATATGGGATTCAGATTATACGGTGCTTATTGATACGGGGACACCTGGACAGCTGGAATCCATACAAATAGCCATGAACAATGCAGGAGTCTCTTTTGATCAACTCAATGTGATTATTCTGACCCACCAGGATATTGATCATATTGGCAGTCTTCCCGAAATTCTGCATGCCTCTTCCTCGCCTATTGAAGTATATGCCCACATAATCGAAAAACCATATATCGAGGGAGAGATACCACTTTTAAAAGCCAATCTGGACAGTATGGCCTGGCAATTGGAAAGTATACCACTGAAAGATCGCCAGGAAATCGTGAATCAAGTTCAGCATGCTGCAAAAAGCAGAGTGAGCCAAACACTCGTTGGCGGAGAACTTCTTCCGTTTTGTGGAGGAATCCAGGTGATTCATACGCCAGGGCATACACCGGGACATATCAGTCTTTATTTAAAGAAAAGCAAAACACTTGTCGCCGGAGATTCCATGTATAGTGTAGAAGGTATGTTACAAGGACCTCATACTCTTTCTACTCCCGATATGGATATCGCTCTCCATTCCATCGTCAGCTATATAAATCTGGATATTGAAAATGTAATTTGTTATAACGGAGGGTTGAGCCAAGCCAATCTCCAGCAGCAGCTAAACTGTATCGTTAATAAGAAATAAGTTTCTACTATTTATCTTCAAGTTATAAAGAACCCTGTAACCTCCATAGGTATAGGGTTCTTTTCGTTTCATAATGCAATCTAGATGATCAGCTTTCCGATTCGGCAATCCTTTTTAGCTCCTCGGCACGTACAATTAGAAAGCGTGTCATATATCTTTTCAGAAATAAAAAGTCAGCAAGATTGCCCAGTATTCCCAGAGGTGATCGGTACTCAAAATGGTCTTTCATGACCGTTCCTCCACCAAGCTTGATAAATTTGTGAGTATGGGTAAAGGAATGAAACGCGCCACTAACCATCACATCCACAAAAATATGCGGCTTCTCCATATGTATAATTTTTGCTGTTAACTGCTGACGGATACCAAAATGAACAGCTTCCCATGTGACTTCATCGCCGTTCTCTAGATAACCACTGATTTTGCCCTGTACTGCTTTCTCCTGAGTAGCCGTTGTTGTCTGCATATGTATATCCACACTTCGAGCAAGATCAAAGCAGCGTTCAACCGGTGCTTCGATATAGATGGTATTCATAATGATAGGCATGATACGACTCCTTTGTTAATGGATAAAATAAAAAAAGCAGTCTGGCATGAGACCAGACTGCCCTTTGAAGTTAATATCTGTTTAAATCCTATTCCCACTCAATCGTTGCTGGTGGTTTCGAAGTAATATCATACACAATCCGGTTGACGTTATCCACTTCGTTAACGATACGTACGGAGATTTTCTCCAGTACATCCCATGGAATACGTGCCCAGTCTGCAGTCATACCGTCAATGGATGTTACGGCGCGGATACCTACCGTGTAGGAATACGTACGTGCATCACCCATAACGCCTACGCTCTTCATGTTCGGCAGCGCTGTGAAGTACTGCCAGATTTCGTTGTCCAGACCAGCCTTGGCGATTTCTTCGCGCAGAATGTAGTCGGAATCACGAACGATTTGCAGTTTGTCTTCCGTTACTTCACCAAGCACACGGATCGCCAGACCTGGACCCGGGAATGGCTGACGCCATACGATCGCGCGTGGCAGACCGCATTCTTCGCCGACTTTACGTACTTCGTCTTTGAATAGTGCTTTCAGTGGCTCGATCAGTTCAAATTCCATATCTTCCGGCAGACCGCCGACGTTATGGTGAGATTTGATCGTCTGTGCTGTAGCGGTTCCGCTCTCTACGATATCCGTATACAGTGTTCCCTGTGCCAGATACGCAAAGTCGCCCAGCTTTTTGGATTCTTCGTCAAATACATAGATAAACTCGTTACCGATGATTTTACGTTTTTGCTCCGGATCGTCTACGCCTGCCAGTTTGGACAGGAAGCGCTCCTGTGCATCGATTTTAACTACTTTCATATCGAATTTGCCGACAAACGTCTCCATTACGCTCTCAGCTTCACCTTTGCGCAGCAGACCATGGTCGATAAACATACAGGTCAGCTGATCGCCGATCGCTTTGTGCAGCAGGATCGCTACAACAGAAGAATCGACACCGCCGCTCAGTGCGCACAGTACGTTCTTGTTGCCTACCTGCTCGCGGATTTCCTTGATGGTATCCTCGATGAATGTCTGCATGCTCCACTCGCCGTGGCACTGACATACTTCGTACAGGAAGTTGCGGATCATTTCGTTACCAAATACAGAGTGGCGCACTTCCGGGTGGAATTGTACCGCATACAGATGACGCTCTGCATTGCTCATCGCAGCGATCGGTGCGGACTCAGTGCTTGCATCTACGACAAACCCTTCTGGCAGACCGACAACATGGTCACCATGGCTCATCCATACCGTGTGGCTGGATTCCATGCCTTTGTTCAGTGCGCAGTGCGGCATGAAGTCTACATCGGACTTGCCGTACTCGCGCTTGGCGGAACGTTCTACTTTACCGGACAGTTGTTGAGCCATTAGCTGCATACCATAACAGATACCGAAGATTGGCACATTCAGATCATAGATTGCCGGATCGACATGCGGTGCATCTTCCGCGTATACGCTGGATGGGCCGCCGGAGAAGATAATACCTTTTGGAGCCAGCTCACGGATTTTCTCGACAGGGGTGTTGAACGGCAGTAACTCACTGTATACCCCGAGATCACGGATACGTCTTGCAATTAGCTGATTATATTGTCCACCAAAATCAAGGACAACGATTATTTCATTTGGACTGTTCATTCATGTGCCTCCCACTTTTCAATGAGTCTAATTATACCTATGTGCAAAAGAGACCGTCAAGGCTTAAAGCCTTATGATTTCAGCATTTTTCAAAAATTTGCAATCTGATTTTCATATTGCGGAGAAATAGGCAAATAGACAGGAAGTACAGGCGGTCTGTCTATCCAATAGTCTGCACGTTGTCCGTCTCCAGTGGACGCTCTGCCGGTAGACTTTGACTTACAAGAACGATTAATATATAAAGATACCGTTATAGTAAAAATATAACAGAAAATAGACAAAACGTTGAGCGCATTATTTTGCCACCGGTCTTAACCGATATAGAGAGCATATGGCAAAATAAGACGATATTACAACTTGGCATGGGGGCAATCTATGGGATTCATGGACTATCTACAATCACTGTTTACCGAGCATGGCTACCTGGTGTTATTCCTGGGGCTGCTGCTTGAATTTGTTGCGCTACCTTTTCCCGGAGAGACGATGATGGCGTACGCGGGTTATTTATCGTATATGGGAACTCATAATTTCGCGTTGGTCTTACTATGTGCTTTTGCAGGCACCACGATCGGGATGACCATCACATATTTTATCGGTAAAAAAGCGGGTTTGCCCTTTATGCGCAGATACGGTAAATGGATGCTGCTGCCGGAACACAAACTCGATAAAGCGCAAAAATGGTTCGGCAAGTATGGCTACACGCTCGTATTTGTAGGTTATTTTATACCGGGTGTGCGGCATTTTACAGGGTATTTCTCTGGTATTATGAACTACAAGTTCTGGCGTTTCGCTGCCTATGCCTATAGCGGTGCGCTAATTTGGGTCGGCTTATTCGTAGCACTCGGGAAGATTTTTGGGCCGCAGTGGTCGATGATCTTCCACTGGATTCACGACTATTCGTTTGAAGCGATAGCGATTCTGGTGGGACTGGTGCTAGCAGTGGTCATTGTGAAGTATCGCAGATGGCTGGGGATTCAGTTGGTGAACCGATTTGGGAAAAAGAAGCCGGATGATTCGGCGGGAGAATAAATATGCATATAAAAAACAGCAAAAGTCTTGGTATAGCAGTCTATAACCGAGACCTTTGCTGTTTTTAATTATTTTATATTGAAAGTGACACTATTTCGTTTCTACAAATAATATACCATTATGGATTTTTTAAATTCTTTCACCTTAACTATTAAGTTCTAAAAACCAAATTAACTTCTCCCTTTATATGTATCTTTTTTCTAACAGTATTCTTGTATAAATTTATTGTAAAGATGTTAATATTTTATCTTTAGATAGATATATTTGTTTATTCCCACTTCGTGAAATATACTTTTTATGTAATAAAACCCTATCGAATCAGGAGGCACTTTATTTATGAAGATAAATAAATATGTTATACCACTACTCATTTGTCTATGTCTTGGCCTATGCATATCTATTCCTGTAACAACAGCTAAAGACAACACCGTACATACTCTAGGATCTATCAGCTACATACAAGCTTCATCCGACACGTCCTATGCCACTGACAAAGACGGTACAACCTGGACATGGGGTGTAGGCCAAAATGCGGGAACAGGTGATAATTATGTTCATGTTTCTCCGATTGCCTTTACTACACCAAGTGCATCATTCAAAATGATTGCTCCCGGCTCGGGCATATATACAAGTGCGGTTACTAAAGAGGGACTCGTGTACAGCTGGGGAGTTAACGATCCCAGCCAACAAAAAACATCCAGCCCAGTACAAGTACAGGGTCTGAAGGGTATCGCTACTACAGCTACTGGTACAAAGCACTTTCTCGCCTTGGATAATAATGGACAAGTATGGGGATGGGGTGACAATGCAAATGGACAATTAGATAAGTCTAAAGTCAATACTATCCCCTTTTACAATACACCTGTACGTCTATCTGGATTAGATCAGGTAAAGGCTATTGCTGCCAGTGATAATTATTCGATTGCATTAAAAAAAGATGGAACGCTCTGGGGATGGGGATCTATTAGCAGTACTTCGATAGCACCGACGTTGCTGATCGGCGGAAAACAGATTGTATCCGCTACTATGAACTATGGAGAAGTGATCGCTGTCAACCAAGCTGGAAAAGTACTGGACTGGGATCTGACTTCCGGCATGCATGCTCCTAAAACCTATACATTGAAACTACCCGTTACTTCGACAGATAATGGTTCAGCAGGTGTGATCTATGCAATTACAACTAATGGTTCAGTTTGGAAAATAGATCCTCAAAGCAATCAATCAGCTATCACCCAGGTCAGCGGTCTACAACACATCGTACAGATCGCTTCGGGTAACAGCTTTACACTTGCTCTCGATCAGAACGGTAGAGTACACAGCTGGGGCATTAATGACAAAGGACAGCTAGGTATCGGCAATCCATTTATTTCAGCGAGTGTTACACCTGTTACGGTACAAAAACCTATAATTGTACAATTGAATAAAACCGACCTTCGGATGCCGAATCCACCATTATTAATCCAGAATGCTGTCTATGTGCCTGTACGCGGACTATTCGAGAAAATGAATGCCAACGTTGTATGGGATAAAAAAAATAAAAACGATGTATCCATTACAAGTGGGACAACCAGTATTCGCCTGACCAAAGGAAAAAGTACTGCCATTGTTAATGGTACGAATGTACCTTTATCTTCTCCACCCCAATATGCCAATGAAAGTATCTTTATTCCGCTGCGCTTTATTTCAGAGACTATCGGTGCTCATGTCAATTGGGATAGCAAAAATTATACCGTCAGCATTGATACCAGTGCTGAACATCATTAATATACGGTAGATGATGAAATGATAAATAAAAAGAGCCTGCTGATGGATGACTTCCATCAGCAGGCTCTTTTTGGAAAAACATCCATTGTTGTAGGTTGTAATTTATCTTCGAGTATAGCCAATTATGCCGCATGATCGTTGCGATTATCCTTCGCCTCGTACAGCCTCCAGTACTTTCTCAATATGCCCTTTCACCTTCACATTGCGCCATTCCTGCTGCAGGTTACCCTCTTCATCAATCAGAAAAGTAGAACGTACGATACCTTCGTACTCTTTGCCGTACATTTTTTTCAATTGCCATACGCCGTATGCTTCAGCAACAGCATGGTCGGGATCGGAGAGCAGCGGAAACGGAAGCTCATGTTTGGCAGCGAATTTGTCATGGGAGGTTGCGCTGTCCGGGCTAATGCCCAGCACGACAGCACCATATTGCTCATAACCTGCCGTACTATCGCGGAAATCGCAGGCCTGCTGGGTGCAGCCGGTCGTATTGTCTTTCGGATAAAAGTACAGGACTACCTTCTTGCCGCGGTAATCGCTAAGAGAAATTTCACGTCCTTCAGACGCTTCCAGTGTAAAGTCGGGAACAGGCTGTCCCAGTTGCAGTTCGCTCATGTCTTGGACTCCTTTGAATAATTAGAATATGGGTGTAAATGAGAGTTATTTTACAATCAGCACCGGACAATGGGCTCGCTTGACTACTTTGTGGCTG
This sequence comes from Paenibacillus shenyangensis, assembly GCF_000346635.1. Classification (NCBI taxonomy): domain Bacteria; kingdom Bacillati; phylum Bacillota; class Bacilli; order Caryophanales; family Paenibacillaceae; genus Paenibacillus; species Paenibacillus shenyangensis. The sequence continues at coordinate 242,437 of NZ_AOIG01000009.1, read as the reverse complement.
ACACTGCCCAGTACAAACTCCTGCAGTACGTTCAGTCCGCGTGTTCCGATGATGATTAGATCAGTGTGATGCTTCTGTGCATACTGGACAATCGACGGTCCTGGATCGCCGTTAATAATGGTAATTCGGGGATGCAGACCCGCTTCGGTCAGTAATTGCGCTACAGGCTGCAACTTTTGCCGACGATTGTATTCGATCTCCTCATGGGTATGGGAATGCAGCACTTCGTCTTTTACTTTGGACGGATCAACCGCATACAGAATCTCAATCACTGCTTTCGGTGCTACTGCTGCGATTTTGACCATTTCCGCTGCAGCACGAATCGAATTCTCCGATCCATCAGCTGCGAGTACAATATGCTGATACATAACACTCACCCCTGTTTATATGAATGATCTGATATGCCTACAATAATACTGTACCCGTTTTGCTCGTGTAAGTTATTTATTCATATACATTGCCGCAGACAACGGGATAGCACTTCTGAGTATTCATTTTAGAGGGTTATTTCCCTGCTGCAAATGCCACGTACAAGATCATTCCCAGTATTGATGAGTCGATATCATTGTATATTGATTGATCACGAAAGTGTAATCAAAATCAATTATTGTTCTTGGAAATGTAGTAAACAACTTGATTGCAATCAACATGTAATAACCGATCCGTTCACGGATGATACGGTTTCTGAACGAAAAATTAAATTTCTTAGTTACCTTCCATTAACAACGCTATCTCACTCCCATATTTATTATTTTATTTCAATAATATATTTTTTTATAAAAAATACTAAATTATTGCTTTTTTCTTCCGACATATAAGAGCGGAGAATCACATCTGTTCTCCAACAACAGCAATGCTAAAACATAATATACAATGAGGAGCACTTACTTTGAAATTAGTAAATCGTCAGAAATTAATCGCTACAGCTATCATCCTGGGTATTACCGCAACTCCCTTTACATCCTCTCCCTGGTTATCTACATCCACAGCTTTTGCTGCTCAAGCGGATACAGCTTCGATGGCTGAAGTACGTACGCTTGGATTGATGACAGGTGGAGCCAAAGGCGATTTTATGCCTGATAAAGTACTTACGCGTGCTGAAATGGCCAAAATTCTGTGCAATATATTTGAACTGAATGTTAAATCCGAATCCAAAACCTCCTATCTGGATGTATCCTCAGCCAATTGGAGTGCACCTTATATTGAAGCTGTTCAGGCTGCCGGTTACATGCAGGGCAATGGCGAACTGTTTTACCCGAATCAAGCAGTAACCCGTCAGGAACTGATCACTTCCCTGGTGAAAGCGATGGATCTGCATAGTGAGACGGCAGATGGTTCCTCTCCAAGCGCGATAGATATTGCACGTTCGTATGGACTGGCTATCGCAGATAACAATGCTGATGCCAATGCACCGCTGAGCCGCCAGACCAGTGCCGATCTGTTTATCCAGCTGCTGGATCATCCGGTAGGTCAGGTTGATGCACAGGGCAGTACAGTGCGTGTCGGTAATATTCCTTACAAAGTAGATGGTGATCTGCAAGGTCTGTTTGGTATCGAGAACGGTAGTGTTCTAAAAGGAGCCAAATTAAACATTGATCGCAGCCAGCGGACCGTAACGAATATCAACACGATTGAATTGAATAGTAACGGCGGCGTTTTTGACGGTAAAGGCATTTCCTTTAGCGGAAACCTGATCGTTAATGGCTCAGTGACTCTCAAAAATATCCAGTCTACCGGTAATCTGCAAATCAATGGAGAACAAGGCGCCAAGCTGACAGCAAAGCTGGATAACAGCAGCTGGGGCAATGTAATGATCTCCTCGATGGATTCGATCCTGCAAGCATCCGGCAGCTCCAAAGTCGGAAAACTGACGCTGAGCAATACAGCAACTGTACAGACAGAAGATACCGCGTCAATTCAGCAGCTCACGATTCAGCCGGATCTGAAAAAGCTTACCCTGAATGGTGCAGTCGATGTATTGGACGCTTCGCTGTATAACGGCAACCCTCTTGTTACGCTGCAGCCAGCTGCTGTAGTGGGTAACATTACCCTGTCCAAGGATAAATCAGCCAACGACGTTATTCTTAACTATGGTGCCCAGAAATCAGCGGTATCCATGATCAATGGTACCAAAAACACCGAGAATCCTGCTCCTGCTGCCAATACGACTAGCAGCACCAAGAAAAAGGACAAGGATAAAGAAAAAGATCAGGAAATCATCGGGCTGGATGTCTCCGGGCTGATGGCAGGCATCGAAAAAGCAAATGATCTGCTGCTCCATCCCCAAGAGATGCCGAGACTTGATGAAGAACCGGGACCTTGGGACGGTATGCTGAAACAAGCGATAGGCAATGCAACAGACGCATTAAATAAAACAGATAGTACCCAGCAGGATGTGGATACAGCTGTACTGGAATTGAACGCATCGATGGAACGATATATTTCTTCCCAAACATCACTATCCAACTTTTTCGATTTCGTAATGACTGTTCGCCATATACCTTTCAATTATACAGATGTAGGGCGTTTCACTTTCAAAGACCGTATGAACAATTTTGAAAAAGATTATTACAATCCGCTGACGACAAAAGCCCAATTTGACGAGTATATCGCAATCGTTGACGAGATGAGAACGCAATTTGAATTGATTCAAAATGTAGACTTTACGGAGTTGAACCAGAAATTGCAATATATCCAGGATCTTTCTCATTCTCCATTCAATCCCGAAGGCGCGTCAAAACTGTTAAGTCTTTATGATCGTTATACCAATAAAATGCATCAAGCCATGACGCAGGATCAGGTGAATAGTCTGCTTCAACAACTGACAGAAGAACTGAGTTCCAGTGGCGGTGGTATTAGTCATCAAGAAGAACCAGAGGAAAGCTACCGGGATAAATTGGAGTTGTTAACTGGCAAAGTAGATACGGTTCTCTATGATGCTAATGATCATTTACAGTTCTACATGCCGAAAGAATTCCCTATCATTAATGAAGCATTGCAACAAGGCAATTCAGTGCTTAGAGGTCAGAACACAAGTATTAGTGATGAAGAAGCCTTTAACCAACTGAATCAAGCATGGAGTACGTTCCGAGTGGCTTATGATCTGAAACTTAACGATCTGCGCAGCCGTCTTAACGAACAGATTATCTCTATTGATAATATTACCAAACAAAATGACAACGGCTTGAGTGAAGAAAGTATTCAGCAACTACTCTCCCTACAGTCAAGAGCACAACAAGCGCTGAATGATCGCTATTCCAGTGTCAGTTTGTTGGGTTCCTTTCAAAACATGATTGATCAGGAACTAAAAAATGCCCAGCCTAAAAACACAACACGCCTACTCGATCTTATCGAGCAATCGAAAATGGAATATAAGCATTATGAAAAATATCATGGTAACGACTATAAGCCAGATAGCTATAAAGATAATAAATATTTTTACTATATGTTCACTGATGCAGAATATCTGGTAAACGATAAAAAAGCGACGCAAGATCAGCTTGATCATTACGAAATCAGATTAAAATTAGCACTTGATGATTACAGTACAGACTGGATTCTTCCTCATATGATCCAGGATGCTTTGCAGAAAGCTTATATGGATATGGATAATGCCCGTAACACATCGGATGAATATTATGTAAACCTGCAAAATGCTGCAAATGATTTGCAAGACGCTACAAACAATCTGAAGTCTAATGATGTTCCTTTTGTTGAATTACGGAAACTGTATATTAATCTATTCGAAGCAGATCGTACATTTGTAGCGCATCAAGCAGAAATTAGCGAAATTCCGGAAAACTCGGCTCCAGAAAATTCTTCCGAAACGCCTGTTGCTGATCCGAGCCCATCTGCTCCAACTTCCGGTACAGAAGAAACCACGCCTGCTTCTGGAACAGAAACAACACCTGCTACCGAAACACCAGCTACACAGAAGCCTGCAACAGAGACAACACCAGATTCCGGCAGCGGGCAGACTTCGCAGCCTGTAGAAAACAACCAGCCGCCAACTTCGTTTGAGCCTGCTGATCAGCACTACGATTATTCTGCACCACCGCAAAACAACCAAACCGAAGCTGCCGCACCAACACCGGTCATTGCAGCAGAACCGGAAACTACAGAAGCTCCGTAAACGGTTTACAGCTACTCCTTTTTCGTTAAACCACAGCTGTACACGATCCACCACCGGATCAATGAAATAACAAAAAAGAGCGATCATGCAGGAGAAAACTCCGGACATGATCGCTCTTTTACATTATTTATAAGAGATGAACTAACTATAATCTTCTATTAATATAATCTTATCATCTGATATTTTGAACTTGGATGTTCCGTTTAATTCCAGCTGGTCTCCACTCTTGTATCCATTCGGCAGATCAACGGCAAAGGTACCTTTATACATGATGCCTACCTCAATACAATCATCATTCCAATTATAGCCGGTAATCGTCTGACAGCGGGTAGCAAACATCGCAGCAGACTGCTGTGCCAATTCTCTGAAGTGCTGTATCCCCTGGGTCTCTGCAGTAATTTCTCCACTAGCGATATTTCTGAAAGTAATATCATCGTGCAGGAAGCTCATCATGCCTTCAATATCAAAGGTATTATATGCTTGTACATATGAATCAATCATGTCCTTCATTGCTCTGCTGATCATATTATCGCTCCCTTGCATGACGAATATACAACACCATTATCCTACCATCTTTTGGATACAGTCACATCCGTCTGTAGGAACAAAAGGAAGAAATCCGTTTAGTTCGTATCTGCCGTCTTTGCAGCACTAGAATCTGCTGCTTTCTCGATCGTATGCTTGGAAGCAATCGCATTGGTCCAATCGGGATAGGCGGAATCGACCCACCAGGTGTCTTTTTGCGGCTGCTGGGTAATCTGGTAAGTCCAGTCCAGATTCTTCTCGCCGATCTTGCCGTTCGGATCTGTGGTCTGGTATACCTGTGTAGCGTCCAGCTGAATACTGTCTTTGTGGACTTCGACAGAATCCAGATCAATCACGACTTTTTGCAGCTTGTATTTTAGAGGTGTAGCGAAATAACCCTTCATCTCGTATTCAGCCCGACGATAGTAATCCGCCTCGGGATTTACACTTTTGAGTGCTTTGGCATTACTTGTATTCATGGCTTCCGCCAGACTGATCGAGGCATTATATACGCTATCCAGCGCCAGGTCGGCGATTGGCTTCTGTATGACTGCATTAAGGTCATAATTCTCTTCCTCAGCCGGATTCAGAGTTACTTCTCCGGTAATATCCTTGCCCTGCGCATTGATATGTACAGTAATCAAGGATTTTTCCGGAGCGGGCTGGATCTGGATATACTGGCTCGGATCACCGGTAACCGGCTTTTCATTCAGGGTAACCGTGGATTCCATCTCGGGAAGACGAAGATCCAGCGAAGCCATTTGCGTATAGTCGAATGCTGCTTCAGCCGGACGATTCACACTGAAGGCTTCTACCTTATCGGTGATCGGTACATCTGCATAGGCGCTGCTGATCGTTCCTTTATACGTATAAACGGCTGGCCACAGATCCTTGATCGTATCGTGATCCTTGTCTGTTTGGAGGCTTCCAATCGCCATGGATGTAGTCAGTGTCTCATTCATATAAGATAAAGCCGCTTTGACATCCACTGGTTCGATATGAACCATCCAGCGGGTACCACGCCAAGAATCGACAGGTACAAGTGTCATCCAGTACGATTGATTGATACGGTCTCTGACCTGGCTTCTCAGCGATTCCACCATAGCCGATCCTGCTTCCTGGCTGGCTTCAGCGCTATCCAGTGCATTGTCAATCTGTTCATTATAGGCAGACTTGGTGCCTTCATTTTGTAATGCCTCGGTAAATAATGCCCGTCTCTGCTCTTCCCGAAGCGGCGAATCCGAATCATCCAGATGCTTGACCAGTCCATCGGTATCACCAGCTTCGACAGCAGCGGTAAGCTGCTCGGCAAGTTCCTCTGGAGTAGAAGGCCCATTGGTTGCCCGCAGGATAAAGAAAGCGATAAGCAGCAGTATAATCGCGCTTCCACCGATCAACAATGTGCGTTTCGTTCGGGGCGAGAGCTCAATCGGCTCCCTGACCGGCTTGGGCTCTGATTGAGCCGGAGTATTCGCTGTTATCTCTGCAGCAGATTCAGGCTCCAGACGATGTCCACACTCCCGGCAAAATACCCAGTCCGGCTGTGTAGGGGTACCGCAATGTCCACAGTACATGTATATTCCTCTCCTTATATGTAAAATAATGGTTTGATAAGTCCATGTTACCCTATTGGGGCTCTTTTAGAACAAATCTCCGCCCATTCCTTTGAATGCATCCATCAGCTCGGTACCAAAAGAATTAAATACGATCAGTTCAGCGATGACCTGAATCAATACAGCTGCCGCAATAAACCAGACGGCACGTTCGCGGTTGATACGGAACAGCTCTATACCTGCATACAGCGTCAAAGCCAGTGCAGCTATAATCGTTGTAAGCAGTAGTACAAACGAAGCTTTGACCGATACAAACATTACCAGTGCAGCTACGATCAGGACTGCTCCAGCGACTAATTGCAGACCGCCCAGCTGAACCAGACTGTTCTTCCAGTCTGTACGCTGCGTACCGAGCTTGCTTCCCAGCAGGAAAACAGCCGCCAGCATAACGATCAGTGATACGAGACCAAGGATGAACATATGATTAACGATAGGCATATATTCGCTCGCATTGCTATATGCATTGCTGTACGCTTTACTATCATCCCTCATCAGACCGCCAAACTGGCTGATCATCGCTTTGATCAGCTGATGCTTGAAGGACCAGCTCCATAGAACAAAACCAATTAATGATGCAATAATACCGAGCAGTCCGTACAACCAGTCACTATCTCCTTTGAGATGGAGCGCAGACATGGGGTTTTTCAGCAAATTCAGAATCTTGTGCCGATCTACTCGTGCTAGTTGCTCTCTCGCCGTCATAACCAGTGGCGCTGATGCGGATACAGGTTCGGGTGACGACTGACTCGCCATACAGGTATGTATTTCATTCTCTTGAAGCTGGGTACCACATTTTGTGCAAAATGCCATTTTAATTCCTCCATTATGTAGTTAAAATTAACTAGGTAATATTATCTAATTTTAGTCCGTTGAATATAGTACCATGTTCCTTGGTTAGTTTCCAATGTTTTTTAAATCAGGAAATATTGTGGGAGGAAAAGAATAACGCAGGTGTGGGAGATTAGACACCGCTGCAGGAAGGGATTCTGCCGGCTCCCTCCGGTTAAGCCCGGATATTTTGAACGACCGCTTACAGCGGTAAATATCCAAGCTTAAATGTCGGTCTCTGGCAGAATTCCCTTCCTTTCGCTCTGTATATTGTGAGGACAAGCGTTATCTACTGAGGAGTGAAAAGGCAAATTAAATGTTTGCTGGTAAATGGTCTGAAATATAAAATGCCAGCACAGGCGCTGAACACGCCTTGCTGGCATTTGAACTAAAATTTAATTACAATTATAACTTTGATAAATGTCAGGATCTAAAATCCAGCCATGAATCAGCAGTAGATGAAGACAACTACTCGTAGCGGAGGAAAGGGAATGATCCGGCAAGCCGATCTTTAAGATTGGATATTTACCGCGATCAACGGTAGTTCAAAATATCCAATCTTAACCAGAGGCAGGCAGGATCATCCCTTTTCGGAGCGATGTATCATATATATTCCGTCCCATATTATTTATCACTTTGCAACTACTTTACATCTATAATCACAAAAACAATCGCGATTACCGTTTAACCAAGCTGAACATCCTCATAATAATTGACTATGAAAGGATGCTCAAGACCCCGCCCCGCGATATCTCTTCACACCGCTGTTCCACAGCAGCAGACTCGCTGTGAAAAACACAATGCCCATGACCGGCGTCAACCAGGCCATTGCCATCATCTCCTGCCGCTGCAAGAACAAAGCTGCCGGATAGATCCCGACAAAAGCAAACGGCAGCACCCAGGTCAGAATGATCTGAATCGCACGGTTGTAGATGGTGATCGGGTAACGTCCGTATGTCTGGATATTCACCATCAGCGGAATGATTCCAGTCGGCGAGTCCGAATAGAACGAGACCGAAGTCAGTATAATGTAGATTCCAGCATAGATCAGCGTCGAACCGATCGTCATGATAATCAGCACCGGAATATACCACCATTCCATTTCCAGACCCAGCTGTCCACCGCTCCAGATCATGATGATAATACCGATCACCGAGCCGATCAGTGATGGCGGATCCAGATTCTCCAGGAAAATCTGGAACAGGCTGTGCGCTGGACGCGTCAGAATGCGGTCCATCTCGCCTTTGACAATATAGCGGTCACCAAAGTTCCACAGATTAATAAAGCAGCTATACAGCCCGTACGGCACCATGAAGTATCCATAGACAAAAACCACTTCCGCTTCGGTAAATCCACCCAGTGTCTCGGTATGGGCAAATACAACGAAGATAAAGATCAGGTTAGTTGCCTGGAACAGCAGATCCGAGATCACTTCTACCCAGAAGTCGGCGCGATAGGTCAATCTTGTTTTCACATAGTTGGTAAAGTATTCCCAGATCAAACCCAGATAATACATCGACTCAGCCCCCCTGTACGAACAGCCGCACCCGGGCAGCGCGCCATGTAAAATAAATCGGTATCAGCAGAATCAGGAACCAGATCACCTGAATGCCAAGTACTTCAAGAATCCCTGTGCCCTGAACACGTCCGGTAAATACCGAACCCGGCAAATACGTGATCGCCTGAAACGGGAGGAAATTCATAATGCTGGTCAGCCAGCCCGGGAAAAAGCTGATCGGAATCAGCAGGCCGGAGAACAAATCGACGACCACCCGCTTCATGCGCATCAGTCCATCATTATTTTCAATAAAAAAGGCCATCAGGCCAATCAGGATATTAATCTGCGAATTAATCAAAAAGCTGAAAAACAGCATCACCAGAAACCCAATCCAGGATACCGGACTGGTCGGCAGCTGCACCGGGAACAACAGCACCGCAATAATCATGCCCGGAATCATAAACATCGTAAACCTGAAAATCCCCTCGCCAAACCCCTGCATCATCTTCACCAGCAGGTAGTTATACGGACGAATAAACTGGATTGCGATCGTACCGTCACGAATCTCGGTTGCAATCTCCCGGTCCAGATTATTAAAGTAAAATGCTCGTGCCATCCAGGATACAGCTACATAGGTCGTCATTTGCGCAGCCGTAAAGCCGGCAATCTGCTCCTTGCCGCCGTATATTGCCTGCCAGGTGAAATAGTACACCCCGATATTAAGTGTATAGACCAGAATGCCGGAATAATAATTGACCCGGTAGGCCAGCATCGTAAGGAATCGGATGCGAATAAAATCCAGATACAGACTAGACATGCGGCTGTTCCTCCGGCTTCTCCGCCGAGCCCGAACTGTAAATCTGGCGTACGATTTCGTCTGTACTCGTCTCCGAGATCTGTACATCCGTCACTTCTGCCTGACCCAATACACGGGAAAACACATCCGATACCGCCATATCTGCGGGTACGAGCGCGGTAGCGACCAGATCGCTCTCCTGTGTCCACGTGACCGGCAGCCCCATCGTCCATGTATTCAGCTGGGCAGCCTGTACGGCTCCGCCAAACTGGAAGCGGACTTCACGACCACGTCCCCAGCGAGTCTTGAGATCATCCAGACCGCCATCATAAATAATGCTGCCTGCATCGAGCATAATGACCCGTGAGCAGAGTGCTTCGATATCCTGCAGATCATGGGTCGTCAGCAGAATCGTCGTGCCCTGTGTACGATTCAGATCTTTGAGGAATTCACGAATTTCCGATTTGACGACGATATCCAGTCCAATCGTCGGCTCATCCAGAAAAACAATCGATGGATTATGCAGCAGCGCCGCTACCAATTCGCAGCGCATTCGCTGACCAAGACTGAGCTTGCGCACCGGGCGACTGAGCAGTTCCTGCAGCTGCAGACGCTCTACGAGCTCATCCAGTCTCTTTTTGAAATCGGCTTCGGATACCTGATATACCTTGCGCAGCAGCTGGAATGACTCAATAACACCGATATCCCACCACAACTGACTGCGCTGTCCGAATACGACGCCGATCCCCTGTACAAACTTCTCGCGCTCCTGATACGGCACATAGCCGTTGACCTTGATATGACCGGAAGTCGGCACCAGGATGCCTGTCAGCATCTTGATCGTGGTTGATTTGCCGGCTCCATTTTCTCCGATGTATCCGCAGATTTCGCCCTGCGGAATCGTAAAGCTGATATCGTTAACCGCTGCTACTTCCCGGTATTCGCGGGCAAACAGATCCTGCAGCGCACCCTTGAGTCCGCCCCGGCTCTGCTGAATCCGGAAGTTCTTGCGTAGATCCTGTACTTCTATCGCCTGCATGAATGTCTCCTTTGTGACCCATTTGTAACTTTTGGGGTCTTTTTTGTAGTGCGGAGGAACAGTATAATCACACACAGAGCCAAGGGGGAGTTGACGGTAGCTAACTTACTTGTTCCATGGTTGTGTGATAATTGATTGTTGCCTGAAAAGAAATTATAATGTACGGGTGTTGTTAAGACAATGCAAAGTAACTAACTTTTATCCACTGGGTATTTCGCAGATGCCCGTCAGCTGCCTGCTCCTTGCAGATGTACAGATGACACCGAATAGAAAGCACATCCAATACATGGCTAACCTTATTGTTGAAAGGAAGAACGTGCATGAATGTAAAAACAAAGCGAACGTTGCTTTGGAGCCTCGGCATTATCGCCGTCGCGATCATAGGCTATGCGATTTACTACTTCACAGCTGTATATAACCAGATTGGTGCCCTGCAGAAAACCGGGGATGCCTCTCCATTCAAAAATGTACCTACCAATACCGTTGCTGCAGCAGCCCCGCCGGTATGGACCGGAACCGAACCTGTTAATATCCTGCTGATGGGTGTCGATTCCCGTAACTCCGACGATGGCGAAATTCCGCGTTCGGATACGATGCTGGTCGCTTCACTCGATCCGGTCAAAAAGACGATTCATCTGTTCTCCATCCTGCGTGATACGTATGTAGATATCCCGGGTTATGGCGAGAACCGGATCAATAGCGCGATTACTCACGGTCCGAATACCGCTATGAAGACAGTCAGTGATCTGCTCGGCATTCCCGTGCAGTATTACGTATATACCGACTTCCAGGGCTTTATCAAGCTGGTGGATGCGGTAGGCGGTATTGATTTCAAAGTAGAAAAAGATATGCACTACACCAGTGCAGCGGATAAACACGTATACGATATTGATCTCAAAGCAGGTATGCAGCATCTCGACGGCAAAACGGCACTTCAGTATGTTCGTTTCCGCCATGATGCGACATCCGACTTTACCCGTACCGAGCGGCAGCGTGCCTTCCTGACTGCAGTCGGCGACAAGCTCAAGTCTACCACGTCGATCATGAAGCTGCCGGATATTCTGGAGCAGATTAATCCGTATATTGATACCAATCTGAGTACGGATGATCTGTGGAAGCTTGCCAGCGTCGCCTATGACAGCAAAATGAGCGGCAGTGAACAGTTGCCTCCAAATGATCTGCTGGACGAGAAACATGTAGGCGGAGCAGCCGTTATCGGTGTGAAGAGCGAGGATAAACTCAAGCAGTTCATTCAGGACACTCTGAACAAAAATACGACTGATCCGATCCCTGTATCTTCAGGCAGCAAAGACAGCAGTACTAATGGAACGAGCAGCTCAAACAGTACAGGAAGCTCTACGTCCAGCTCGTCTACTCGGTCCCCTGCTTCCATCTCGGGAGCAACCAGTCTGTCGGGCAGTTCCAGTCATTAATTGCTTCTATAACAACATGCAGTAACATTATTCATTTCATGCTGGACCGGTAATCGTGTTAAAATGGTTACGGTCTGGCATGGATACGAACTACATGAGATTCAACAAAGCGCCCAGATCATGGGCGCTTTTTATTATGTCTGCCCTGCACTCGTGACGGTGACAGCTTCAGTTATCGTATGTGCAGCAGAGCGGCGTAATGATACACATATGGCTGCAATCGCCCAAAGGCCCGCATTTATTATAATTGCGCTTGAAGATTCGGAAGCGCCCAAGGAGAGATAGATATGAATCGCACAAAGTCTGAACAATTGTATGAACAGGCACTGAAACATATTGTAGGTGGAGTGAACAGTCCGTCCCGCTCATTCAAAGCGGTTGGCGGCGGTGCACCGGTATTTATGGCTTCTGCCAAAGGCGCACACTTCTTCGATGTAGATGGCAACAAATATATCGATTATCTGGCGGCATTTGGTCCGATTATTACAGGACATGCCCATCCGCACATTACAGCAGCTATTACCCGTGCTGCTGAAAATGGCGTGCTGTACGGTACACCGACCGAGCTGGAGATCCAGATGGCCATGATGCTCAAGGAAAGTATTCCTTCGATGGACAAGGTACGCTTCGTCAACTCCGGTACTGAAGCGGTTATGTCCACTATCCGTGTCGCACGTGCTTACACGAATCGTACCAAAATTATCAAATTTGCCGGCTGCTACCATGGTCACTCCGATCTGGTACTCGTCGCTGCAGGCTCCGGACCGTCCACACTGGGTACACCGGACAGCGCAGGTGTTCCAGCCAGTATCGCGAATGAAGTAATTACAGTGCCTTTTAACAATCTGGAAGGTCTGCAAGCGGCTCTGGAACGTTGGGGCGATGAAGTGGCAGCGGTGATGGTCGAGCCAATTGTCGGCAACTTCGGTATGGTGATGCCGGAAAAGGGATTCCTCGAAGGACTATGCAAGCTCGCTCATGATCATGGCGCACTTGTCATCTATGATGAAGTCATTACTGCATTCCGCTTCCATTATGGCTCTGCCCAGACGTACAGCGGCCTCGATAATCACGAACAGATCATGCCCGATCTGACTGCACTGGGCAAAATTATCGGCGGTGGTCTGCCGATCGGTGCGTATGGCGGCCGCAAGCATATTATGGATCAGGTGGCTCCGCTCGGTCCTGCTTATCAGGCAGGTACAATGGCAGGCAACCCGGCATCTATCGCCTCCGGTATCGCCTGTCTGGAAGTTCTGCAGGGTGAAGGCGTGTATGACGAAATGGAACGTCTGGCGATCCGCCTGACCGACGGTATCCAGGCATCTGCCGAGCGTTATGGAGTACCATTGACCATCAACCGGATTCGCGGCGCGTTCTCGACGCATTTCTGCGATCATCCGGTAACGGATTATGATCAGGCCCAGGATACGGATGGCGAGAAGTTCGCTGCTTTCTTCCGTCATATGCTGGATCGTGGTATCTGTCTCGCCGCTTCCAAGTACGAAGCATGGTTCCTGACGACCGCTCATACAGATATGGATATCGATCTGACACTGCAGGCAGCGGATGAGTCTCTCAAGCTGGTTGCCGAAGGCAAGTAAAGCTTACACTTCCTGCTGTCATACATCTGGATGATTCCATCTCCTATGTTACAGCCTGATATTGCTTTAACTTTAATTAGATATTTTAGTACATGCTTGATCAGATGAATGGCAAAGCACCCCTTTCCGGGTGCTTTTTTTATTTCGTCAGGAATCGGTAGCTATACGAACGCGAATGCGGATCTTTTGAAATTCGGTAAAAAAACATGCTGCGAACAGTCAATCTCTAACTATGGAATGACAAAATAAAATATTCGTCATTCCATAGTTAGTATGATATGCTGTTGCCATCAGAAATAGACAACCAGATCCACATCATCTCTCATAGAAAGCAGGAAACTAACCATGTCAAAACAACTTCAACATAAAGTAGCTATCGTTACGGGCGCATCACGGGGAATCGGACGCACGATTGCTTTGCAGCTCGGTGCAATGGGAGCGCGTGTCGTCGTCAACTATGCGAACAGCCCGGACAAAGCTCAGCAAGTCGTGGAACAGATTACCCAGGCAGGCGGCGAAGCGGTGGCTATTCAGGCTGACCTCAGCCGTATCGACGGTGTACAATCCCTGTTCAGCCGTACAATGGATGTATGGGGCCAGCTGGATATCCTCATCAATAATGCAGGCGCCAATATCTACAAACCACTGGCACAAGTAACCGAAGCGGACTTCGATCTGCAGTTCAATCTGAATGTCAAAGGGACCTTTTTTGCGTGCCAGCAGGCACTGGAACATATGAATGAACAAGGTCGTATCATCAACTTCTCCACTTCGGTCGTAGGACAGATGTTCCCGGCGTATAGTGTGTATGCGGGCACCAAGGGTGCCGTGGAGCAATTTACCCGCCAACTCGCCAAAGAAGTAGCTGTGAAGCAGATCACGATCAATGCAATTGCTCCAGGACCGGTGAATACCGAATTATTCAATGAAGGCAAAACCGAACAGCAGATCGAAGGTCTCCGTAAAAGCGCTGCACTGGGCCGTATTGGTGAACCGGAAGATATCGCAAACGTGATTGAGTTCCTTGTGAGCGAGAAATCGCAGTGGATTACAGGGCAGACCATTCGCGTAAATGGCGGCTTTATCTAATCTTTCGGTTCCTTCGCTTGATGCGAGGATATCATCGGTTGCTTGGCAGGGCTGATAAGCAGGCGGCTGATCTCGTGTGCGACTTTACGCAGAGCAGGGCCGATCTGTTCGGCGGGTACGTTGGACACATTGATTCGCAGCTGGTTGGAATAATACCGGCTGTGACTCAGGAAATAGCGATCGGTGGAGTCAGCAGTAATCTGCTGTTCAGCCAACCGGCGAATCAGTATTCCTGTCGGGAAATTGGCTGGCAGCGAGAGAGTGGTATGGATCGTATCAGTCAGATATGCTTCGGCGAAAAACGGATAATCTGCGGTTAGCTCCCGAATGATACGCTGCAGCTCAACTATGCGTTCACGGTAGGCATCCAGCATCCGGCTGCGGTAACGGGTGAACATGCCGTTTCGGATGTACACATGCAGTGCTGCCTGGGATAATACCGAGCTGTCTACGTCCAGCATACTTTTGTAACGAGCAAAGGTATCGATGAGCGCATCCGGCAGAACAGCAGCACCGATACGCAGACCAGGGAACAGAATTTTGGAATAACTTTTCAGGTAAATGACATGATCGGACGTATCATAGGCATATAGCGGGTCATTGGATGGCTGCTGCTCCAGATCAGCGAGGTAATCATCTTCGACCAGATAGACATCGTATTTATGTGCCAGCGCGACAATTTTTTTCTTTTCCCGGACAGTCAGTGAAGTGCCCAGCGGATTATGAAACCGCGGCATCACATAGAAAAATTTGATGCTGCCTTCCCGGAATAATTGTTCCAGCTGCTGCAGATCGATTCCTGCCGAAGTTCGCTGAATTTCCTGTACCGGAACCTTCAGCGTCTCCAGCATCTCAATCAACAGATGATATCCCGGCTGTTCGATCAGGACCGTCTCCCGGCCGGATGGGAATGGCATCATCGTCAAAATGGACAATGCCCGATGTACACCGGAAGTGATATGTAGTTGGGACAGGCGTGCGAATACCTGCACTTCTTCCAGCTGTTGGCGGATTTCTTCCAGAAGTGGCGGCAGCCCCTGCGGCATTCCGTAGGTAAACAGTTGATCCCGATAAATATGCATAGCTCCCTGCAAGCAGCTCTGAAAATCCTCAAACGGGAAAATCTCTGCTGCCGGCGCAGCCGAAGCCAGATCGATTCGCTGTATTGCATGTTCATGCTGACGATCCAGCTGCTGCCGGGCTACATAATAACCGCTGCGATTCATGACGTAGACCCACTGGTCCCGCGCCAACTGCTCATAAGCGCGTACAACGGTAGCCGGACTGCAGCCATAGGCTGCGGACATTTTGCGGATCGAAGGCAGCTTCTGTCCGGCTACGAGTGAACCGTCGCGAATCTGCTGTTCCAGTGCAGTTACAAGCTGCTGATGCTTGGTCATATTCCCCTTCCTCCCTGTTCTCTGTTCTCTGTTCTCTGTTCAAGTATAAATGATTCTCCAACCGAGTACGTTGTACTCTCCAACAAATTGTACTGGTACAGTTGACTGGTAAATGCGTTGTCGCTTCACCCGATAGAACTCTATATTAAATAAGCAGTCATCACCTGGAATACAGCCGGTAGATTATCTGCTGGCATGCTCCTTGGTACATGAGCTGCTTCATTCCGATATGGAGGTATATTATGACAACTCAACATCCATCTGCATCTTCTTCCTCATCGACTGCTTCAGCCGATCTTTCCGAAGCTTCACATCATCGGGAATCTGTACAGGAACAGCACCGAAGCGATAGCCGGATGCCTGCCTATCTCGCTGCCCTGGGCTATGCGTTGATTATTGGATTTTCCTTTTTATTCGTGAAAATGACTGTGCATATCGCCAGTCCGCTGGATGTGCTGGGACACCGGTTCCTTATTTCCGTAATCGGTCTAGGTATTCCTATTCTGCTCGGCTGGGTACGCATCCGGATCAGCTGGAAAGATGTATGGCGAATTTTGCCACTGGCTCTGCTATCGCCGATATTATTTTTCATGCTGCAAGCCTATGGACTGCTCAGTGCTTCCTCTTCGGAAGCAGGTATTATCCAGGCGATGACGCCCGTATTTACATTGCTGCTGGCTGCTTATTTTCTCAAGGAAAAGACATCTCTCCTGCAAAAACTCTCTCTGCTGCTGTCTGTAGCGGGCGTTGTTTTCATGTTCACGATGAAAGGAGGCGCCAGCTTCTCCGCAGCCAGTCTCGCCGGTATTGCCCTGCTCGCAGGCTCGGCACTGAGCTTCGCCGGATATGGCGTATTGGCTCGTCCGCTGACCCGCAAATATAATCCGCTGGAGCTGACCTGGGTAACCATGGTTATCGCCTGCATCGTTTTCAATCTGCTGACGCTGGGCAGACATGTACTGCAAGGCGACCTGACTGCCTATATCGTTCCCCTGCAGCAGCCGAGCTATATTCTGGCTCTGCTTTATCTGGGTATCCTGTCTTCCCTTGTTACTACGATCCTGTCCAGCTATGCTCTATCCCGGCTCAAAGCGACACAAATGAGCGTATTTAGCAACTTTGCCACAGTCACTTCCATGATCGCCGGTACTGTCTTTTTGCAGGAGCAACTCTATTACTACCATATTATTGGAGCCATACTTATTATCGTCGGTGTGCTTGGCACCAATTGGACAGGCAAACGGAGCCGTGCTTCTGAATAGTCAGCTCACACTCCAGCCTGCTCCATGGCACTTTCTGATACCCGATAACAAATGATCCTATAAGGTGGATTATTCTTTCTCCGTCAAATGAAGTATAGTTAAGGTACAATTACATTGCTAACCTAACTATATCTACACTCATCGACTAGAAAGAAGGAATCCATTATGAAAAGAGCAGCTATACTGCTCCTTGTTTGGACGTTGGCATGCGCACTTCCCCTATCTGCTTATGCTGCACAAACGCCAGCCACGGATAACACCAGTCTATCTGCGGAATATAGCCGACTACCTGCGGATCTACAGTCTTTTCCGGAAGATTTCTATATTCATACGGATATAATCAGCATGCCAAGTGGACAGGCTCTATTCATCGATCCGGATCAGCAGCATATCTATATGGCGGATACGAAAACGTCCACAGCACAATGGAACCAATCCTATGACCATATCTATAGCTGCAAAATGATGCCCGGTAGTCCCAAAATTGTACTAATCGTGCGGAATCAACAGCAATTGCAAAAGATTGTCCTGTCTACAAGTGGCAAGACTTTGTCTCAATTCAGCTATACGGATGCCATGCTGAAATGGCTAAGTCGCTCACCATCTGCTCAAATCGGCTGGTCCGCTCCCGACAAATCCGGACAAAAAGAAAAAGTCGCTATTCAGTCCGGCGACCGGATCTACATTTACCAGTCTCCTTGGAAAAAGCCGATTCAGACACTCACTTCACCCACCCGTCAAAATCATCTCTACGACAAGGTAATCAGTACCCGGGTGGATTATCAGGGGAATGATCTGGTAATTGCTTACCAGGCAGACCGTCTGATGCAGACCCAATCTGTATTTGAACTGTTCCATACGTCAAAAGCAACCAGCAAACCGCATATTATCCAGACACCATGGAATCTCAAAGCGCAGCTGAAGCTGGAAAATGGCGAAGCTGTCATTTATACCAGCAATATTCTGCGAAATCCGCTCGGATTGAATGCCGAAGTCCCGCATCCTATTTATGCCAGATACAATGTGAAAACAGGCAAACTGCTGGCAGAGGTAACCCGCACACTGGGTGATCAGAACAACAAATGGGAAACGGATTACAGTCAGGGTCAGCTGTTCCTCGCCGACAAGGCTGCTGGGATAATGTATCTGTATGACAGTAGCGGCAAGAAAATATGGGAGACTGCCGAGCCTTCCCAGCGAATCACTTACCGGTTTATCAAATACGAGCAGGGCATGCTGTACCTGCTGGCGGAAAATAGTAATCGGGAATTCACTATTGCCAAAGTGCCTGTGGTGATGTAATGAACCATGAATTATAAGTACAAATCAAAATCCCCCTTCGCATGGGCGATCCGCTGTATAGCGGTACCGTTGATACGAAGGGGGATTTATTTGGGACAGAATTCGCCCAAAATTTGTTAGCGTCTGATATATGGGCTATTTGCAGCTACAATCTGTGACGCTTCGGTTACGCTCAAGCAGAATCGTTGGGCGCAGCTTAGAGCGTCTCTACACCATCTTTGACTTCCAAGGACTCTCCCGCTTGCTCAGTCGTCCGAGAAACCTCGGGAGTAGCAGATTTAGTCATCGTTTGTCCGTACAGGTCTTCTTTGGTACGCAGAATCTGTGCCAGGAAAGTCAGGGTCAATCCCTGTCCCCAGCCCTGAATGCGCTTCTCCGGTACCTGACGGTAGCCATCGATATCGTTCATGACTGCTGTACCTGCCGATACGCCGGTCACTGTGCCATCATCCTTGATCCGGGCGAGGATGCCGTCGATCGATTTCTGTGTATATTTATTGTACATGCGTCCCTGTGTCAGCAGTGCAGCCGCAATACCTGCAGAACCGGACGTCTCCAGATAGGACGATTCATCATCCAGCACCGTATGCCATAATCCCTCTGGTGATTGCAGACGTACCAGCGTGCTGAGCTGATCACGCATGGAGCCGTCGATAATCATATAGGATGGATGCTGTACCGGAATGTATTTGAGTGCTTTGGACATGGTCAGCGCAGCCCAGGAGTTGCCCCGTGCCCAGTAGATCGAGGACATATGATTCTGGTTCATATGATCCCAGCCATGATAGTACAGATTGGTGTCCGGGTCCTGCAGCAACTCTTCATGACCATGATACTGCCGCAATCCATCATCAAAATAGCGCTGGTTGCCCAGCAAATGTCCGATACGCAGCAGATAATAACCAGCCATGAACATCGTATCCACCCAAGCCTGCTGCGGGAACACATCTGTCACCGAATTGACCGTATGCTGGAAAATGCCTTCGGCAAAACGCTCGGCCTTCGTATCCAGGAACTCAGCCATCTCTTTGGCAATCTGCAGATACTGCTCTTCGCCGGTCGCTTCATATAATGTGAGCAGGCAGTGACCGATTGAGACACCGTTGACCGACAGCGGCGGAAGCCCATCGGCAATATTCTCATCCACCCAGAGACGCAGCCGGTCCAGATATTCACGCTTGCCGGTTGCTTCATAGGCTTCACATACTCCGTAAAAAGCTACGCCTCCCGGCCAATCCCAGTGAAAGTCCATATTAAATGTACGTTCTACCACACGATCGATCACTTGCTTGATATGCTGTTCATCAAATTGCAATGCTGGCATAAGAATCGTCCTCCTTGGGGGAATGAAGTAGTTGCTGCTTATTCATCTGAGATACATCGTCAGCGGCTGCAGATTCAGCTCGCGGATACCTTCGATAACCAGATCGGCTACCCGGCTTGCACCGTACTCCTGGAAATGGGTATTATCCTGCGATCCAGCCGGAAAATTCATATATTCGCCAGGATACAGCCAGACGAACAGCTCCTTGCTGGCTTCGGGTCCCAGCTTCTCCAGCAGCTGACGGGTTCGCTGGGCAAGATCAATTAGCGGAACTTGCTGTTCATCCGCCAGTTCGCGCATGGCTGTCAGATAATCACCATGCGTATCTTCCAGCCGGCCCTGTGTGTCAAAAATTCGTCGACTGACCGGGGTGAGCAGGACAGGAATTGCCTGCTGATCCCGGGCAATGGTAATGTACTCGGTCAGGTACTCCTTATAGGTGGTAAATGGATCCGTATGACGGGCAGCATCTGTTTTCTCATCGTTATGACCGAACTGGATGAACAGAAAATCACCGGGATGCAGCACTTCGCGAATACGATCCAGACGTCCTTGCTGGATAAAACTTTTGGAGCTGCGACCGGATACTGCATGATTATCGACACAGACATCATGTTTGAGCCGTGAAGGCAATAGCTGTCCCCAGCCTGCATAGGGATATCCATCTGCCGGTTGGTCTGTCACCGTGGAATCACCTGCCAATACCAGCTTCAGTGTGTCCGGTACCGCTGTAATCTGCAGATAATTCAGCCTGGGCGCCCTGCCGCCAAACGACAACCGTAGCTGTCCACTGCGTACTGCAACCGTACACAGCATCTCCACCAGCTGCCCGGCCTGTGTACAGATCGGTGGCAGCAGCATTCGTGAACCATCTGCACGAATAATGGTGTGAGTGGCAGCCAGCAGATCGCCTATCGTCAGCTTTACCTGATAACAGCCATCCGGCACATCCAGTGCAAAAGTAGCTCCCAGTGGAATGCAAAAGCTGGTCTGTACATGACTGACCAGCTCTGCCTGTTCTCTGTCCAGCATCCCTATGCGGTCGCGACCGTACACTTCGCCACCGGGCAGGAATCCATGACCGTAGTCCGGCGTATACAGACTGTCCGGCGAGATGCCGATACAGCCTGCCGCCGGTTCACCGGGTCCGATATCAAAATGCCATTCCTGCGGAACGATCGGAGTAACAATGGTATCTGCAGTAGTACCTTCTTTTGCCTGCATAAGCGGTGACCCTCCCGAGATTAGAGACTATACCTGGTACATCGTGTGATGTAAGCATCGTGCCATATCAACAGGATGTTAGCCCTTGATACCGCTGCTGCTGATGCCTTCTACGATATGTTTCTGGAACAGGAAGAATACAAGAATAACCGGCAGCAGACTCACCATCGACATCGCGAACATACCGCCCCAGTTGGAGGCTGATTCGCTGTCGAGGAACATTTTTAGACCCATGGATACGGTGTATTTATCCGGTGAGTTCAGATACAGTACCGGACCGAGCAGATCCTCCCATCTCCAGTAAAAGGAGAAGATCGCTGCCGTCGCCAGTGAAGCCTTGATCAGCGGCATAATAATCTGGATGAACAAACGGAACTTGCCGCAACCATCGATCGTCGCTGCTTCATCCAGCTCTTTGGGAATCGTACGGATAAACTGCACCATTAGGAAAATAAAGAACGGTGCGCCGAAGAACTGCGGAATTACGATCGGATTGATCGTATTCAGCCAGCCCAGCTTGGTGAAAATGATGTACTGAGGTACCAGTACGACATCATGCGGCAGCATCAACGTCACCATCATGACGCCAAACCAGAAGTTACGACCGACAAAATTCAGACGAGCAAATCCAAAAGCAATCAGTGCGGACGAGATGACCACGCCAAGTGTCGACAGTACGACGATCACCAGGGAATTCCACATATAATGACCGAACGAGTAACCGCCTATTCCTTGCCAACCGGTTACATAGTTGGACCAGATCCATTCGGCAGGCAGCAGCGTCGTAGCGGTTGTGAATATCGTGCGGCTTTCCTTGAAGGAACTGAAGAACATCCAGATGATCGGATAGAGCATGAGCAGTGCCAATGCACCGACGAGGATATGATAGATCGGCCACTTGACCTTGCGCCACACGGCTCCTTTTTGCAGCCGTGTACCAGTCATAGCGCCGTATTCGCTAACAGGAACTTTGGGTTCAGCCATAACTCAGCGCCCTCCTTCCGATTCGTAGAACACCCACATCTTGGACGTTTTGAACAAAATAAGTGTGAGTACACCGATAAAGATCAGCATGACCCATGCCATCGCCGAGGCATAACCCATATTGTTGAACATGAATGCCTGACGGAACAGATACAGCGAGTACAGCATCGTACCATCCATTGGGCCGCCTTCTCCTTTGGAGATAATGTAGGCCGGAACGAATGTCATAAAGGCACTGATCGTCTGCATAATCAGGTTAAACAGGATAATCGGGCTAAGCAGTGGCAACGTAATACTGAAAAATTTGCGTACTGGATGTGCGCCATCCACGCTTGCGGCTTCATACATTTCCGGGGAAATATTTTTGAGACCGGCTAGGAAAATCAGCATTGAAGAACCAAACTGCCATACCGACAGGGTGATCAACATGCTGAGTGCAGCGCCCGGATCACCAAACCACTGCACCGGAGCAGCCCCCAGCGCCATCAGCAGTCCGTTTACAATCCCCTGCTCACTGAAAATGTTACGCCACATGATCGATACAGCTACACTGCCGCCAATGATGGATGGCAGGTAGTAGATCGTACGATAGGTGCCGATCATTTTGGAACCTGTATTCAGGATCATCGCTACGAACAAGGCAAATGTCAGACGCAGCGGTACGCCGATAAATACGTAGTAGAGCGTGACTTTAACGGAAGACCAGTACTTGGGATCACCGGTAAACATCTTCTCAAAGTTATTGAATCCCACCCAGCGCGGTGGACTGAACAAATTGTAGCTTGTAAAGGACAGATACAGCGAGATGAACATCGGGATCAGCGTAAACGCCAGAAATCCGATAATAAACGGACTAATAAAGGCATAACCAGTCAGGTTGGCCTTGAGGGAATGGTTCCGCATGAATCTGTGCACCTCCTTCAGGGGATACTTGCGTGACAGTCTCGGATATATGGACGACTATAGACTTGATGAACATGCCGGGAAAAGGAGAACCCTGCCGCCTGGCGATCACTCCGCCCTGCTGCTGCTTCTCCTTCCTCCCTGATCATCTCTACATGTTCGGTTCCTGATTGGTCTGGCGGTGATGTACTGCTACGAACCATTGCTGGTTGTGTCTATTCGGCAATCCCTGCTGATAGCGCATGGAATTGTATTTACTCGTTAAAGGCAGGTGATGGTACGTTACGGTTGGTTGTTGGACAGGATCGCATTGGCATCTGCACGGAACTTCGGTGCAGCCTCGGCAGCTGTCGTCTGTCCAAAGTTGATCTGCTCCACATAGTCGGCCAGTGTTGCGATGACTTCTGCCGAACCTACTGGT
The DNA here is from genome assembly GCF_000346635.1 of Paenibacillus shenyangensis. Classification (NCBI taxonomy): domain Bacteria; kingdom Bacillati; phylum Bacillota; class Bacilli; order Caryophanales; family Paenibacillaceae; genus Paenibacillus; species Paenibacillus shenyangensis. Next base: position 219,060 of record NZ_AOIG01000009.1, on the reverse strand, counting down.
GGCGGCGGGCTCATTGGCGACGCTTTTGGTTCCATTTCGCTTACGAAATCAAATACTTGCTTTTCCGCTTCAGTCAGATCCGGTGTAACGGATTCCTTGATTTTGGAGGAGATTGGTACACCGCGCTCGCCTTTGATCAGCTTGTTGGCTTCTTCGTTATTCACCCAGAAGTCGATAAATTTGGCGGCTTCATCTTTGGACTTGGAGCTGCTTGCAATCGACCAGTACATACTTGGCTGCATGTAGATTCCTTTTTCCACATCCGGTCCGAGCATTGGAGCGAGCGCCATCGGACGATCGGCTACTTTTTGCAGGGCAACGAACTGGTTGGACCACTGCCATGTACCAATACCGGTACCTTTGACAACTGTGGATTCCTCCAGGATTCCCTTGTTCTGGCTCAGTGTTTCCTGAGAAGGAACTGCGCCTTCTTTGATCAGTTCGGCCAGCGTACCGAAGAACTCGGTGAACAATGCATCGTCTTCATAACCGAGTGCAGTACCCTCTGCATTGTACAGGGAGTGTCCTTTGGTTCTCAGGAAGTAGTTGAAGAAAATATCGGCTGCCATGGATTCGTCAAAGTACACGCCTTTTGCTTTGGCTTGCATGGCCATTTTTTTGTAATCATCCCATGTCCAGTTGGCAGGGATTTCGTTGATGCCTGCTTTTTTGAGCAGTTCCGGGTTGTACTGGTAACCGAGTACGTTAACCCCTGTCGGGATACCGTACTGCGTACCGCCGATCAGACCGGTGCTGAGTACATTCTCGCTGACATCGTCCAGCTTGATTTTGCTGCCAATGTAGGGCTTGAGATCTTCCAGCTGACCGTTTTTGGCATACTGGCTAATGTAGGAGATATCCATCTGCATAATGTCAGGCAGCTGGTTGGCAGCAGCTTGCGGAGCAAGCTTTTTCCAGTAATCGTCAAAGGAAGCATATTCAATATCGATATTCACGCCGGGGTTCTGCTTCTTGTAGAGATCGATAACTTTCTGCGTATATTCATGACGCGCATCCGATCCCCACCAGGCGATCCGCAAGGTCTTGCCATCTTGTGCGCCACCGCTGGCATTGCCTCCGCCGGAATTGCCGCATGCTGTAATCAGGAGTAAAATCGCAACCATCGTCGCCAGTGCTATTGTCTTTCTCATCTTCATTTCAGTCTCCCCTTTCGTGGTTAGGCAGCTGTGCAAGTGTGAACATTAAGTCTGGAATCAAGTATAAACAGTGTTATGTAGCATTTTGTTAACGCTTTCATATTGGGTACGCCTTTATTCTCTCAAATGCTGGAAAGCAAATGAATACACAAATCCGATGTTTTGGTTTAAAAAACAGAGTGTTCTAAATATTCAAGTGCATGATATTAAAATGCAGAACCTATTAACTTGGCTATTCCAGATTCTAATTTCTTCTGAATTCCAAAGGAAATATAATAATATAATCACGTTGTTATGTGTATTTTTATGTTTACTTTTCCATAATAAAAGTGTAAATTAATTCATGAAGTTACAATAAAGAGAAAGAATTTCTCTTGGCAATTCTAAAGAACATAGCTCCAAACGAAGTCTAACAGCAACAACCACGATTTATGATAATACTACATACGATTATATTACCTAAGATGAAAACCATGTTTATCTGTATGAAGAATCTGCTCACTCTGTTCCTCAATTAGTCATTGCAAATACTACTCAAAGCGATAAGCAAACTTTAATAACATTGTGGAGGTTAAAATGAAACTCAAAAAGTTATCATCTACCTTGACACTTGCACTGATGCTTACTTTTACATTTTCTAATCTAACACATGCTTCTTTACAAAAACCCAACGTTTATGTGAATAATCAAAAGCTGGATATTTATGCAAATGTCTCTGCAGTAGATGTTACCTATGTTCCATTTAGACCGATATTTGATAAACTCAATATGACCGTAAATTGGGACAACGACAAAAAGTCAGTAACAGCTACTAATGGAACTACAACTATTATATTAACTAATGATTCTTACACAGCATACGTCAATGATAAAGCGGTGAAACTAATTAATCCTCCATTCTACAATCCAGATGACAAACTATTTTATGTGAATTTACGCTTTGTCGCTGAATCAACAGGAGCAACAGTGAACTGGTCTAAAAATAAAACGGATGCAAACATTTATATTACAAATCCTAATTTGAAATAATGAGCAATATGAGCTAAATAAAAAATCACATCATACTATCAACGATATATTGGTCATTTTGACATCAAAATAGGATGAAATACTTTTTAATTCCATTATGTAACGTTTCATTATTAAAAAAACTGTGGAGGTTCTAATGAAGTCGCCTAAATTATTTTTTGTTCTTATAATATCAGTTGTCCTCCTTATTCCCTCTTTAAATGTTGCCCAAGCCTCGCGCGAAAAACCTGTAGTTTATGTAAACAATCAAAAGATGGATATCTATGCTGTAGTCTCAACAATTGGTGTAACTTATGTCCCGTTCAGACCCATTTTTGAAAAATTGAATATGACAGTAACTTGGGATAATATCAAAAAATCAGTAAAAGCTACTAATGGAAGTACAACTATCACATTAACTAATAATTCGTATATAGCTTATGTTAATGACAAAGAGGTGAAACTATTAGAACCTCCAGTCTATGATCCCTATGATAAACTGTTGTATGTAAATTTGCGTTTTGTCGCAGAATCCACAGGGGCAACAGTGGACTGGTCTAAAAATGAAACGGATGCAAATATTAATATCACAAATCCTAATTTGAAATAATGAATAATGTGATCCAAATAAAAAATTTCATTTCAATCTAAACAAGGTTGAAATGAGATGTTTTTATTATTAAAAATCACATCATACTATCAACGATATGTTGGTCAGTTTGAGACCAGTATAGGATGGAATACTTTTTAATTGCAATATTTAACGTGTAGTCATTAATAAAGCTGTGGAGGTTTAAATGAAATCATTTAAATTATTTTTTGTTCTTATCCTATCCGTTATACTGCTTATCCCATCTTTAAATGTTGTCCATGCCTCGCGCGAAAAACCAGCAGTTTATGTAAATAATCAACAGCTCGATATCTTTGCTGGAATAGGCTCAAAAGGTGTAACTTATGTTCCTTTCAGACCCATTTTTGAAAAACTTAATATGACAGTTGATTGGGATAGCAATAAAAAATCAGTAACTGCCAAAAATGATAAAACAACGATTACATTAACCAACAATTCTTATACAGCTTATGTAAATGGTGAAAAAGTGGATTTGTTGGCTCCGCCATTTATTGATCCTAACAACAATAGTTTTAATGTGAACTTACGTTTTGTTGCTGAATCTTCGGGAGCAAAAGTCACTTGGGTGAAAAAAGGAAATGATGCTAGTATTTATATTACAAATCCTAATCTAAATAAAAATTAAATACGATTATAATTGCCATGTCATCTCCAGCAGCTACAGTTGGAGATGACATTTTTTTATTTACTCATACAAAAGTATTCTATAAATACAGACATTGCGAAATTTAAAATGATAATACTTCCTCTTCCCTCTATCTACTCCCCGCACTTCCTGTACTCCGTCGGCGTCATGCCGGTCACCTTTTTGAACACCTGGCTAAAATACTGCGAATTGCCACCAAAGCCGAACAGCTCCGCCAATTCAAATACTTTCACATCCCCGCTGCGACGAATATGCTCGGTAGCGCGCTCGATTCGGTAGCGATTGACGTACTGGGAGAAGTTGTCGCCGGTCACTTTTTTGAAAATTTTGCCCAGATAATCGGGGTTCATGTACAGCATCTGATGGGCCACACCGTTCAATGACAGCTCAGCGTTCACATAGTTCTCCTCGATAATCTGCAGCATCTTGTTCACCACAGAGGACTGACGGTTGATATTGCTGCGGTAGTAACCCGCCGCCAGCTCCGAAGCGGCCTGCCGGATAAAGTCATGTAGCCCGGTAAGCGTCTCCAGCACTGACAGATCAGCGAGACGGCTGGTGAACCGGGAGCGCTCCTCAGCCGGATAGAGACGGATCATGACCGCATACAGCTGCAGCACATAGGAACGGGTCACCCCGATATCCAGACGCATCGCCGACAGTTCAGCGAACAATCGGTCAATCTCGGTCTCCACCTCCTGCACCTGTCCCGATTTCATGAGCAGGATAAAGCTTTCCTCGTCCAGCTCAAAGCCCGTACTTTCCCGTGAATCCGCCAGCGCTACATCCTGCCTCGTAATCACACTACCTTCACCCACATAGAAGCGGTGATTCATATACTGCTGGGTATCGCGGTACATCCGGCGCAGATCGACCATACGGTCCGGTTCGCTGAGAGCGATAGTCACTTCCAGCTTGTAGAACCCGCCGAATACTTCCTTAACCTTTTGCAATCCGTCGATAAGCCCGGTCAATGTCTGTGGATCATCCAGGAGCAGCAGCAGTTCATCCTGCATCTGGATCGTCGTGCCCATCAGCACACCTTCAAGAATATCTTCGGCGATATTTTTCAGGGCAAATAAATGCTCGTATTCATGAGAATCCTCGACCCGCATCAGCACCATACGGACCGGACGGTTCTGCAGATTGATATGGAACAGCCGTTCATAATAGTCGAGATCCCGGCTGCCGTACATTTTGTTGGAGATGAATTCTTTGAGGAACTGTTCCTTGACCTGCGGCAGCATCCGGTTAAACTGCTCGCGCATACTGATGACGAACTGTTCGCGCTCTTCCTCGGCGGCACGCTCCGACAATAGCTCGCTGATCGCTTCCTCGATCTGATGCTCGTTGCACGGTTTGACCAGATAGTGCTTGACCCCGTATTGCATGGCGCGGCGTGCATAATCAAAGTCCTTGTAGCCGGACAGCATAATAAACCGGATATCCGGGAAATGCTCATACGTCTTGGCGACCAATCCGATCCCGTCGAGACCCGGCATGGAGATATCGCTGATGACAATATCCGGACGCTTCTCGGCAATCCGTTCATATGCTTCGATCCCATTACGGGCAGTACCGACCAATTCGGTGCCGCTGCCCTGCCAATCCACTACCTGAGAGATGCCCTCCAGGATCATCCGCTCATCATCCACCAACAGCACTTTGTACATCGTACAGCTCCCCTTTCTCATATGGAATACGAATATGAAATGCAGTGACCACGTCCGGTTCGCTCTCAATACTCAGTCCATATTCAGGACCAAAGGTCAGCCGGATTCGCTCCATAATGTTATTGAGTCCAATTCCTTTGCCCCGTGTACGAACCTGCCCTTGATGCAGCCGTTCCAGAAACTCCGGCGTCATACCGGGACCGTCATCTTCTACCGTAATCTGCACCACACCCTGCTCCAGCCGGGCTGTGATGCGAATATGACAGACTTCGATCTTGGGTTCCAGGGCGTAATGAATCGCATTTTCGACCAGAGGCTGCAGCGTCAGCTTGGGAATTGGCGTATCCAACAGCTCCTCCGGCACGTCAATTGTAAAGTCCAATCGCTCCTCAAACCGCATCCGCTGAATGGTCACATAGCTGCGCACAATATCCAGTTCATCTCCGAGCCGGATCAGCTTGTCCGACATATTGACCGAGCTGCGCAGCAGGAACCCCAGCGCTTCTACCATGCGAGAGATCTCGGTCTGCTTGTTGACCTTGGCCATCCAGTTGATCGACTCCAGCGTATTATAGAGAAAATGGGGATCAATCTGTGCTTGCAGTGCCTTGAGCTCGGTCTCACGGATAATCAGCTGCTTGGCGTAATTCTCGTCGATCAGCTCCCGAATCCGCCGCAGCATCCGGTTAAAGGTACGATGCAGCAGTCCGACTTCATTCTGTGCACTGGCTGTTACCGGATCGGTCGTCAGCTCACCCAGCTGATCGAGATTACCGGTCTCTACGGTACGCATCTTCTGCAGCAGCCGCTCCATCGGCCGGGTAATACTGCGCGACAGCTTCGTCCCGAAGATCAGCGCCAGCAGAAAAATGCCGATAAATACAATCGTAACCATACGCTTGATCCAGACCATCCGCTGGAACATCTCGTCAAATGGCGTAATATGCAAATACGTCCAGCCCGTATAGGCAGACTGAATCCGCGCCGAGAAGTAGCTTTCTTCCGGCAGTGTCACCACACCATAAGGCTGGCTGCGCTGAAGCGCCTGACCGATCACCTCTTTATTCAATGTCGGTGCCAGCTCTGGTGGATACACAATCTCCTCCCCATCCGAGATAATCAGCTGGCTGCCCGAACTGCTCTCTACCTGCTGCTGTACGATCCGGTCGATACGAATGCGGACAATAATCGTCCCCAGATCGTTCAGGGTAAACGTAGATCCGCTGAATTCCTTGAACTGCCGCACTGCCAGCAGTGACCCCTGCTCTCCCACATACCAGGAGTTGGAGCCGGCTTTGGCATGTGCCAGCTTAATCAGATCGTTGCGCAGCACAGCCGGAATACCTTCACGATTGCCTGCCGACATCACTTCACCCTCGCGATCGATCGCCATCATCGAATAGACAAATTTCTCCGAGCCGGCAAAAGCGATCAGTCGGTTAGTGATCTTTTTACGGATTACATTTTTCTCATAGATGGAAGACTCCTGCTGGAGCTGGGATAGATAACGCTGCAGCTGCTCATCTGTCACTACGCGAAATGACAGATTCTCGATATCCTTGAGCTGGTTCTCGATCTCAACCGAGGACATGTTCAGCAACTCTGACGTCTTCTCGTACATCTGGCTGTCATAGGTGTTGTAGACCGTATTCAGGACCAGCAAATACGAAGCAAAACTGCCTAACATCAGCACAGAAATAAGCAGCAGCATCTGGCGATGTATACCCAGATTAATGTAAGCGCTTTTAAAACGGGTGAGCATAGTACCTTCCTCCATTACCGTAATGCAGTATGTGGTAGCTCTCATTTACACCAATAGGAAGCAGCCAAACTATCGAATAAACGCGATGACAGGGATATACATGCAGGTTAACGTTTACAAATATATAAATTAAATGTAATTTACTGTATATTATTATAGCTTGGATTTTGTGCAAAAAACAGCAGGATTCCTGCAAACAGGGCTAATTAACCAGAAAAAAACAGCTGAACCTGGCGTTCAGCTGTTTTAGTTTCTGCTTATGCAGAGAATAGATTGCATATTATCATTTAGTTTTTTGTTGATTTTATTGCTGGAGCATTACATTTCAGTTACGGATAAATACCGCTTTCCAGCGATTCACATAATGAACGTCATATCCGAGAGTATCTGCCAGCAGACTGAGCGGTACATATACTTTGCTATTGCTACCACTGCCTTTCATAAAAGCAGCTGTATCCGTGCTTACCCGCTTACCCTTGACCATGATCATTTTACTGTTCAGCGGAATTGTAATTTGTTGTGTGCCACTGCTGATAACCGCCGAACGATTGGCTGCTGACCAGCTAACTCGTGCGCCCAGTGCTGCTGTCACATCACGCAGGGCGACATAGGTACGTCCGCTTCGTACAACCGGCTGATCTGCCGTCTTCAGCTGACGACCATTGGTATAAATCACAGGACCAGCTGTTCCTGTCCCGCTTGCCGGCGGAGTAATATAACTCTGCTCTCCCCAGATTGCTTTACTAAAAGCGGCAGCCATAGACTCATAACCGGCTGCGTTCGGATGAATATCACCTTCGGCAATATGTGTCATTGCCAGCTCCTGACCCTGAAATGCAGTTGCGACATGGGCTACACGTACATCCAGCCCCTGCTGCTTGTAATGATCCACGGTCTCTTCTACGATCTGACTGAAGCTGGCGGCAGCTTTGTTCAGATCACGGTATAATCCGGCTCCTGCCAGCATTGGAACCGGCTGATACTGATCAGCAATTACGATCACTGCCTTGGGATTGAGTGTAGTCAGCTGATCCACAATCGATGTAATATGACTGCGATATCCCTGGGTAATCGGTGTAAGATCAATCGACGACAGATCCTGCGGCAGTGCGGTCAGTGACCCCAGCGCATTCAGAAAATCATTGCCGCCAATCGTAATTGTGATCAGATCCGCATTGCGAATATCGCGGGCGGTCTGTGCACCATCGAGCGTACGACTGCTGCCCGGCAGACCGGTCTGGATATTCGCCGTACTGATCGATCGGCCAGCAGTGATTGCATCCATGTAATTTTTCAGTCCTTCACTGGTCAGGCCAAGTATGCCGTCATTGATTGCCTGACTGCGACCGCGAAACAGCTCCTGTTCTGCCAGTCGGGTCGTAAATCCGTCATACGCGTCAGCATTTACCTCCGGTTCATATCCGGCGGTCAATGAATCCCCGAGAAAGACCATATGTTCATACGCCTGCTGTTGTCCGGTATCACCCACTGCTGCTCCGTACACGGTAGAAGCCGCGCCTCCACTTCCGGAACCGAGCAGCAGCAGTACCATCATATATTGAATAAAAATAAATTTCCCCTCCCTCGCTGGGCGATGATTTCGGCTATGAAGATCATCGACTGGTGAATATGATAATGCTGTATTGGTAACATCCTTGCTGAAAAGTGTAAATAAAGCGGTCATTCTGAACCTTTTTGACATCGCAGCATCTCCTTTTTCCTTGTTCTGTATTATCCGTAGATCCAGATATAAAAAGGCTGCTGCAGTCCGTGTGGACTACAACAGCCATTTATTCCTGTTGGTGCTGAAGATTACTCTTCGTCCTTGGAGTCCGGACGTTTGGCCTTGTTCAGGTAATCATCATAACGTCCATCCAGTTCCTTGGCCATTTTGCGGTATTGAAGGGTCTCTTCTACAATGGGATCGTTCTCCGTCTGGATTCTCACTTCGTATTTGGGCGGAATCATACGACGTTCCCGACTGTCCCGTTCTTCTTCCTGCATCTGTCCTTCGGTTAATCGCTCGCTGAGTTCACGTTCCAGTTCATCGGATGATGGCATATTGGTTCACTCCTTATCACGATCATCTGACAGGCGCATATACACCTGAAGATAGACTCTATCCTTTATTTACCCTTGCTGCAGACAATTCATTCAGTTCGGTTCCGTGCAATTATACAGGCAGATCGGTCAGACCTGCCGTATGCAGTTCACGAATCAGTTCTTCATGAATATGACCATTGGTCGCAGCAACATTGCGCACGGTCAGCTTGTACTCTTCTCCGGAAATATCACCGATCCGGCCGCCAGCTTCCTGTACGAGCAGGGCCCCTGCTGCCAGATCCCAAGCATTCAGACCGACTTCCCAGTAAGCATTCAGACGACCGGCTGCCACGTAAGCCAGATGCAGCGCGGCCGATCCGCCGTTACGGATACTGCGCACTTTGGGCACCATTTCCACCAGTGCACGGGTATTGCGCTCCAGACCGGCATTGGCTGGAAACCCGGTTGCCACCAGACTCTCGGCCAATGTTTTCTCGCCGGCTACTTTCATCAGATTACCGTGTACATAGGCGCCTTTGCCTTTTTCGGCAACAAACAATTCATCATGGGTCGGGTCGTAGACGACGCCAACGATCACTTCACCTTTGTGTGCAACAGCGATCGATACACAATAGTATGGGAAACCATGCACAAAGTTGGTCGTTCCATCAATAGGGTCCACGATCCATACATACTCGGCATCCAGTACATTTTCGGTCGCCTGAATCGAAGCTTCCGCTCCAATCCCTGCACTTTCCTCTCCCAGGAACTCATCTTCCGGGCAGTAGGTCAGTACCAGCTTTCGAATCATTTGTTCTGCGCCTTTATCCACTTCCGTCACCAGATCCTGGGATGACGTCTTGGTATCGAGCTGCTTGTAGCTGCCCAGCTTGGTTTTGATCCATTCACCGGTTTTGGAAGCGGCATTAATCGCTACGGCTACCCGGCTTTTACTGCTTACGACATAGGGTTGCTTTTGGTTATCTTCCATGTTCAATCCCCCTGCATATTATGAAATATCTGTGATAATGGCTCTGACTTTACGGTAACACTTCAATACTGCCCTTGTCGATGATCCGAACGCCATCGCCCTGATAGTTATGCAGATCCTTCATTAGCTGAAACAGTGCCACATCCTTGTGCTTGGCTTCGAGCATAACATCCATATGGCTGGATGTGCGCGCCGCCTCCCGCAGGAATTCCAGTAGCGGCCCTGCTTCGACGCCGTCTGCATGACTGCGGCGATCGGTCTCGCTCCTCGGACTGGAAGCATGAATCTTGGGCGGTAGATGAACACCATCCGGCACATCGGTACGTGCCAGCGGCGACTCCCATGTACGGGCCACTTCCGGCCACCAGTAAGATGCCGGTTCACCGGCGCAGTTTACCATATGATGGTGGATATCCAGTACCATCGGCAGTCCGGTACGCTGCGCTACCGCCAGCGTCTCTCCACTGGTAAAGGTTTTGTCGTCATTTTCCAGGGTGATCCGGCACTGGATATCAGGGTCCAGATGCTGGAAATGTTCAATAAATCGCTCCGACGCTGTCGGTTTGTCTCCATAGGCGCCGCCGATATGAATATTATTTTTGGAACGGGCATCCAGCCCCATCGCATCCAGCATCTTCACATGGTAGCGCAGGTCACGAATCGACGATTCCAGCACTTCCGGACGCGGCGTACTGAGCACGGTAAAATGATCCGGGTGAAAGGATACACGCAGATTATGCTTGCGTATATACTCGCCTACCTCGGCAAATGAATCCGCCAGTGCCGGATACGGGTCCCAATCGCTCAGATCCGTATGAGTCGCCAGTGGAATGATTTTGGAGGTCATGCGGTACATCTGAATCTCTTCGGCTACATTATGGCGCAGCAGTCGAAGGGTATTATGAAGATTGGTGCGGGCGATCTGTTCCAGGGAACGGAGCCCGGCTTCGCGGTCAGGTAGCTTTTTGAACCTGGCCATGGTCATGGTTTTGGAAGGCGATGAGTCCTTGACTTCAAGCGACATCGCTACATATCCGAATCGTACAATCATAGGGCTGAGTGCCTCCTCTGGTTTCGCTGTAATATTGACACCGAAGCCGGAGACAGGTTGCTCTACAACCCCTTTGCTGGAGCAGCAGATTGCTTACTTTTGCTCTCCGAAAAACATCTCATAGGCAAGATCCGTCTGTACTCTGGATTCTTCCGGTGTCAATTTGCGGATTAATTGCATCTCCACTTCTGTTACCTCATTACCCTGAAAGTTAATCTCTGCAATGCATCCGGTTATTTTCACGATCGCAACTGCGGTGTTATCCGGCGTATAAGCAATAACCTTTTGTCCGGTCGGAAATACGCGAAAACCCTGCTTGACCATTTTGCCTTTGCCATATTCGAGCAAATCGAGCAGTTCCTGCCTGTTCTTGAATTTGCATACGGAATTGAATTCGGTCTGGAATCCCATCTTCTCGCCTCCCTGGAAATTATATATTGACCTGCAGCTGGTATGAGTCTGCCTGGTCGTCTGCATCATAAGGTATAACACCTTCTGCCCCCTCTACTGTGACAGGGACATGTAATATCTTTGAATCCATCTGCCGCGAAAGGGAACCAGGCCGCCATTTACGGCGCTGTTCCCTTTCTTTCGCTGCAAGATGGGGATTTGTATTGGTTGGAAAAAGAAATTCAGTCGCGGCCGAATTGCAGCTGGCGACGTTTGTTGTAGCGGTCCATACCCAGCTGGATCAGTTCGTCCAGCAGCGCCGGATAGGATTTGCCTGTCTCGCGCCACAACAGTGGATACATGCTGAATGCGGTAAAGCCTGGCATTGTATTGACTTCATTGATCATGACAGTACCATCGGTACGACTGACAAAGAAATCTGCGCGGCATAATCCATTACCATCAATAGCTTTGAAGGCACGCAGTGCCAGTTCACGCAGGTTCTCGGCCAATTCGCTGTCGATCTCTGCCGGAATCACCATACGGGAATTACCGTCGATGTATTTGGCATCATAATCATAGTAGTCGCTGTTGGAGACAATTTCACCCGGTACCGATGCCAGTGGCAGTTCATTGCCGAGTACACCGACTTCGACTTCGCGTGCATCGATATTCTCTTCTACGATGACTTTGAGGTCATAGCGGAAAGCATACTCGATGGCACGTTCCAGTTCATTCCGGTCTTTGGCCTTGGTAATGCCTACGCTGGAACCGAGGTTAGCCGGTTTAACGAAGCACGGGAAGCACAGATTATGCTCGATTGAGCTGAGGATCTCATGCTTGTTCGCTTCGTACTCTGCCGTGATAAAGCTCTCGTATTTGCACTGTGGCAGTCCTGCCTGGGCAAACAGCTTCTTCATGATAACTTTGTCCATGCCGGCAGAGGATGCCAGTACACCGGCACCTACATACGGCATATCCATCATTTCAAACAGTCCCTGGATGGTACCATCTTCGCCATATGTACCATGCAGCAGCGGGAACAGTACATCGATTGTGCTCTCCTGTCCACTCAGCTTCTGCCACAGGATACTCATCGTGCGAGAAGTCGCTTCCGGTCCGCCGCTGATCTGCAGTTCTTCCGGACGGGAAGGGGCTGCTGTATACGTCTGGCCCATGTTCCAGCGGCCTTCTTTGTCAATGTATACGGGTACTACGTCGTATTTGGTATAGTCGATTGCGTTCAGTACGGAAAATCCGGTCTGAAGAGATACTTCGTGTTCTCCGGATTTGCCTCCGTAGATCAGGCCTACGGTCAATTTTGTTGCTGTCATTTCGGAACCCCCGTTAGTCATTTAGGCATGTAAAAATATATGGTTAATCGTCACAACTATCATCGTCTGCATCATCTCATCATCGATATTAAAACAAGAATGCAGACAGGCCGAATTACGGTCTCTATTCAGTATAAATGTTCATTGGAGAGGCTGCAAAAAAACTTTGGTTATCTGTGCCTACAGTACGGGCTGCCGCTTCCCACAAATGCCTACGGCCACTGATCGGCGGACGACCGAACATTCTCGCATACTCCCGGCTGAACTGGGAAGGACTCTCATAGCCAACCTGGAATCCCGCATCGGCTGCTTCCTTATTCTCGGTTAGTAGAAGACGGCGCGCAGCCTGCAGACGAATGACTTTCTGATATTGCAGTGGACTCATGGCGGTGACTTTTTTGAAATGCTTGTGCAGGGCAGACGGACTCAGATTGACCTCATGAGCCAGCTGTTCAATCTGCAGCGGCTGCGCATAGTCATGATGAATTCGCTGGATCACCTGCAGTACACGGCTCGCATGACTGCCAGGAAAAGAAAATTGGGCGATCAATGCTCCCTGCTCATCCTTGAGCACCCGGTAGATGATCTCACGGATAATGAGTGGAGCCAGCACCGGGATGTCTTCCGGTGTATCCAGCAGCCAGACCAGACGCACAGCTGCCTCCAGCAAAGAAAGGGGCGTCTGTCCAACCAGAATGCCGCGTCCGGTATGACCATCCCACTGCCAGTCGGTCTCGTGAATAATCTCCAGAATTCGATCCGGATGCAAAGTGAGCTGCAGACTCAGATAAGGCACTTCCGGCGTAGCTTCGATAACTTTGCCGGTGACCGGCAAATGTACAGGAGTAACCAAATAGGAAGAGTCATCGTAATAGTAGCTTTCTTCCGCCAGCATAGCGACTTTGGCGCCCTGGGCAATGATGCACAGCGATGGGATCAGGATGCTGTGGGTCGGTTCGATATGGACCGAGGAACGTCTCAAACGAAGCTCGGGGATGGCGGTATCATGTGTACCATCGGTGCCGGTGTACCGCTGAATCAGCGCAGCCAGTTCATGGCGGTATAAGGCAAGATCAGGAGGTACAAGCATTGGGCTCATGGGTATTCTTCCTTTCATCTACAATGCATAACTGTTCTGCTTCATCAAACCAAGCAAAACTCGAATCTGAATTCGTATTTATTCCGGAATCTGCAAAGCCTGCTTATCCTGTATGGAGCCTATTGTAGTGAATCCGAACAGGATTAGGCAAGCACCGAACAGGAACGTTCTACCTTCTCTGAATGGATTTTGCCTATGCTGGTATAGAAGACGGTGCTTGAGTGTATCCGTTCAAACTATATATAGAGGAAGAAGGAATATCCATGAGCCAAAGTCTGAACAATAAAGTAGCCATTATCACCGGAGCCAGCAGTGGGATTGGTGAAGCCGCAGCAATGCTGCTCGCTGAACGCGGTGCCAAGCTGATCCTCGCTGCACGTCGACCAGAACCACTGGCGGTACTGACCCAGCGCATCCGGGAGGCTGGCGGCGAAGCCGTATGTGCTACAACCGATGTACGAAGTCAGACAGACATGTCCAACCTGGTCGAGCTCGCCTGTACACATTACGGACGCCTGGATACATTTATCAATAATGCAGGTGTCATGCCGATCTCACCACTGGACGATCTGCGGATTGCCGATTGGGAAGCTATGGTAGATGTGAATATCAAAGGCGTCCTGTACGGGATTGCTGCTGCCCTGCCTGTCTTCCGCCGTCAGCAATCCGGTCATTTCATTAATATTGCTTCAACAGCCGGTCACAAGACCGTTCCCAATCAGGCTGTATATTCCGGCACCAAATTCGCAGTACGAGCCATCTCCGAGGGAATGCGCCAGGAAGCCGGTGCACAGCTGCGAGTAATGATTATCTCGCCGGGAATCACCCGAACCAATTTTGCTGATGGAATAACAGACCCGGAGATCCGCTCCCGCCTTGTAGATGTACGGGATGTGCTTGCTATGCCGCCGGAAGCCGTTGCCCGTTCCATTGCATTTGCGATGGAGCAGCCGGATGACGTGGATATAAACGAGATTATTATTCGGCCGACTGCTCAGGCCTAACTTTATGTCGTTTTTATAGGGAGTCCCTGCTGTGTGTTATTAATGAGAATTTCCTGTAGAGCAGTATTCGATTAACACCAAAAAGCCATGTCACCTGTAATAGCGACATGGCTTTTTGGCCAATTGATCTATATGAACCGGATCAACCTTTCACGGGTACTTCTATAGCCGTCTCGGACTGAACATCCTCTTCTCTATACTGGCGGAATACAAGCGGATAGATCAGGAAAGACAACAACAACCCCACCAATCCGATCAATCCCAGCGCAATCACATCGTGCCAGACATAATTCCATCCCAGTCCTTTTAAAGTAATATTACGGACAGCTTCCAGGAAATACGTCAGCGGCAGACATTCACCGAGTATGCGCAGCGGCGTTGGCATCGCTTCGAGCGGCCAGGTATACCCCGACAGCATAAATGAAGGTACCGCAATCAGCATCAGCGTCTGCGTCGCATCGAGTCTGCTCTTGGAGAACAGGCTGAATACAAATCCCAGCCCACACAGCGCAAAGTTAAACGCGATAGAGACCACGATCAGCGGCAGCACCGCTCCCTGGAACGGAATATGAAAAGCAATACAAGAGATTCCGAAGGTGGTCACGACGTTGACCATACCTGCCAGGAAATACGGCAACAGCTTGGCGATCGCCAGCCTCCACGGTGTCAAACGCCAGGCCCGGAAGCGTGCCCATGTGCCCTGTTCCTTGTCCCTCGTGCAGGACAAGGCAATCCCGAGCAGCAGACATTGCTGCAGAGCGGCGGATATAACGCCCAGCGGCATAAACATCTTGTAGTTATACACCGGGTTAAACAGTACTCTGGATCGGAACGGAATCGTCGTGAGCACCGATGATGCCTGCGCACTGTTCATACCTTTTTGTTCCAGCGTCTGCAGGGATGCCCCGGCACTGACACTGCTGACCACCTGATTGGCGATCCGGCTGGCACTGTTGGAATACATCATATTGCTGCCATCAATCAGCGTCAGTACAGGTACATTTTCGCCATGCTTCAGCCGAGCGGAAAAGTTGTCAGGGATTACAATACCTACTTTGGCTTCCCCGCTCTGTACTTCTGTCGTCACTTCTTCCTCATTCCATACCTGGCCCTTCACGGCAAAAGTATCGGTCGCATCAAAAGCCTGGATAATCTGGCGACTCAGCTGCGAATTATCACCATCATAGACAACGACAGACATTTCGGTAATCCGTTCATGCGAATACAAGAACCCGAATAAAACCGAGTACAGAATCGGTGTCAGCAGTAAAATGACTAATAGTTTGCGGTCGCGCACCATCTGCTTCCATTCTTCCAGAAATACATGCCATACACTCAGCCGGTTCATATCAATGCGCTCCCTGAACTGGATAGATAACCGTCGCTCCGGTCGGTACATTTGCAGACAGTCCGGTCAGCAGCACTTTGACGCCAAACGCACGTATATCCATATCTCCGGAACTTTGGCTTGGCTTTTGAATAGCAAAATCGGCGGCGGTATCCATCACTTTGACTTTTCCTTTCACTTCGCTGCCGTCGGACAGCAATCTGACGGTGACAGAGTCCCCTACTTTCAGACCATGCAGATCCGTTTCATTAATATAGAATTTGGCCCAGCGCTGATTGGTCGTCTCCAGCGAATAGACGGTATATCCTGCGCTTGCTATTTCACCTGCATGAAGAGAACGGGATTTTACTACTCCATCGGCAGGCGCTCGCAGCTCTGTATAACCTACATAGGTCTGGGCTTCCTTCAGTGCGGCTTTGGCCTGGGCGACCTGTGACTGAGCGGCTTCCACTGCAGATTTGGCCTGGGCATAGGCAGCCTGCGCCTGGGCGACAGTTCCTCCTGCCTGGGATACAGCACCTTGAGCCTGTTGTACAGAGGCCTCGGCTGCTTTGACATCCTGGGCCTGGATATCGACCTGACCCGCACCTGCCTGGGCTTCCTTGACAGCTGCCTGCGCCTGCTCGTACTGGGCTTTGGCTGCATCAATCTCTTCCTGACGGCTTCCATCCTGTGCCAGTTTGAGCTTTTGGACAGCTGCTTCGTACTGGGCATCAGCCTGTTGCTGTTTCATTTTGGCATCATCCAGCGAAGCATCTGTCGCCAGCCCGGCATCGAATAGTTTCTGTACCCGTTCAAGTGATTTATTCGCAGTATCCAGTGTTTTTTTGGCGGAATCGACGCTTACCCGGGCCTGGGTGATTTCTTCCGGTCTGGCACCGCTTTTGACTGCTTCCCATTTGGCTTTGGCCGCATTCGCAGCAGCCTGGGCCTGGGCGATCTTGCTGGCTGCGGATTGTGAGGTGACTTTGACAGCGACATTACCCTGCTGCTGCTTGGCCTGGGCTACGCCTACAGCTGCTTCGGCCTGGGTGACACCAGCCTGCGCCTGTGTAATGCCTGCCTGCGCCTGGGATACACCTGCTTTGGTCTGGTTCACATTGGCTCGAGCAGCCTGCAGAGCGGCCTGGGCCTGCGCCACTTTATCATTGAGCTCCTGACTCTCAAGACGGGCGATAACCTGCCCCTTTTTCACCGTATCTCCTTCATCAACAAGCGTATCCTTGATTCGGCCAGCGACCTTAAAACTGACGCTGATCGTATCTGACTCCACATAAGCAGTAGGCTGTGAAGATGCCTGACCGCTGGTGCTGCCTTTTTTACTGAACGCGACCAGTCCGTAAATACCAGCTGCGATCAACAGAAGTACCACTCCATAAATGATATATTTTCTGGCTTTCATTGCTTCTCCCTCGCTCCTCTGTAAATATGAGTCTCTCTACTCTACTTTTCATTCAATATAGCATATACTTGGAGTACACCATATTCTCAAAAAGTAGACTTAACTGAACTAAAAGTACATACAGGAGGGTATCTTATGAATATTGAACAGCTGAACTACATTATGGAAGTCGCACGTTCCGGTTCGTTCACACGGGCAGCCGAGAACGCTCATATTACGGTGACAGGGATCAGCCGCTCTATCTCTCTGTTTGAGAAAGAGATTGGCATGGAGATCTTCACACGCTCTCGTACCGGCGCTGCTCTCACGCCCGAAGGAGAGAAGATCGTTACTAAGATTGCCGGCATTCTGAACCAGATCGGCGAGTTGAAGCTGGAAGCCAGCAGCTATAGTGAAATGAATAACGCCAAACTGCGATTATCCGCTATTCCGGGTCCGATTTCACTGCTGATTGATATCCTGACTGATATGAAGCGCGAATTTCCCGGCAGTCGGATCGAGATTACCGAAGACCATACCGAACGGGTAATTGAGGATGTGCTGAGCGGACAGAGTGATCTGGGCTTTGTCCAGATGAAGGAACATATGCTGCATCGCTATCCTGGACTGCTGTTCGACAAACTGGCGGAGGATCAGGTGATCATTGTCGCCAATGCCAAGTCTCCGCTTGCCCAGATTGATTCCATTCAGAGACAGGATCTGCTAAAGGTACCGTTCGTACTATATAATGATCCCAATATTATTGAATTTGTGAAAATGATCGGCCCGGATGTGGACATATTGTTCAAAAGCAACAATGTCGATGCCCTGCTCAAAGCAGTCAAGTCCAACCTCGCTATTACAGTCGCCACCCGATTCTCACTACAGGCTTATACGACGCCGGATAATCCCGAGATGGTCAATATTCCTTTTCAGCTGCCTGGTCAGGGCAAGTCGTATCTGTGTCTCGTGACTTCGCGCGATCATACCCTTTCCCGTGCAGCCAGACTATTTATCCAGCGGTTTAAGAATTCGTTAGCGTAAAGTTCCTTATATCAAAACGGTCATATGTGCAAAGAAGACATTGATTTTATTTTTTGATATAATTCCGTCGAGCACCATACTTTTCCATTTCAGGAAAACGAAGTTGCTATACAAAATGATTGAAGGAGGGATTTCATACACGTGCTTACTGTTTCTTTGCGTCAGCGTGTTCGTATTCTGACCGAGTACATCAGATTGTTCACCAAAATGCTGATCAGTAATAAGTTCTCGCTTGGCTGGTATTTACTTTTCCCGAACATTATTTTCTTTTTCACGCATTATAACTGGCTGTCCTCGCCACCAGATCCAGAAGTTTTCTATTTACATACTAGTGTATTTACAGCTTATATCATTTTCCTGCTGTCGATCGATGCACCGCTCAATCTGATTCGTCTTCGGGAAAATGGAGCACTCAAAGTATTCAAGTTCATCTCAGGTTCCAAATACAGTATTATCTTGTCGCAATTAATCACTCAATTTATCGCCATGGTGATAGCTATGCTCCTTTTTGCAGTACTTGCAGGAGGTCTGATACTTCCTCATTGGTCTGACATTCTCTTATTCATGGCTGTACTTATGCTGGCTTGTACTATTGCAGCTCCGGCACTATCGCTCTTTTTCACATGGCTTCTGCTGCTACGTGTCAAACAGGAATCGCTGTTTACGATGGTCAGTATTTTGCTGCTGCTGTTTTTCCTGATCTCGGCTAATAACTTTGCGCTACCCGGCTGGGCCGGTATGCTGATCCTGTTAATCAATCCTCTCGAAGTGGTGCGCCAGATCATGTACATGCTATCCAATGGACTGATTCATACATCAATGCCTGTACATGACCAACTACTGATTTTTATTATTCTTTTCTTTTATATTCTGATCGGAATTCTGTCCATGCGAGCCATTCGTGTCACTTCTTCAACCGGACGCATCTAATTTAAGGAGGACACTGGTCATGCCCACTGTTGATATTCGGAATTTAACTTATCAATACAAAGGTTCTGGCAGAAAAGTGCTGGATAATCTGTCGTTAACCTTTAAACCGGGAATAATGAATGTGGTTATTGGACACAATGGTGCCGGGAAAACCACTTTATTTGATCTGCTCAGCCGTCTGCTGATTGCACCTGCTGCAGTTAGCGGTCTTCCGCCGGAGCAGGAGACTCTTTATCAGGTACAAGGAATCTTGTTCCCCTCTTCCCTTACCGGATATGATTTATTTCGCTTTTTTCTGTACACCGATTTTCGTAACGGAATCAAAATCACCAGACAGCCGTATACCGATTCACAAATGACTTCCGACGAGAAGGATATGATGGAACGCCTTTGGACAACACGTTATGGAGATATGTCTGTCGGAGAACGCCGTTATCTGATCATTCTTGCTATCACACTTATGCAGCGCAAACTGTATATTTTCGACGAACCTACTTCGGCTATAGATCCTGCTGCTCGTATTAGGGTTCTGAACCGGATACAGAAATTGGCCAGCGATCCCGATAAACTGGTAATTCTGTCTACCCATACATTACATGAACTCAAGAACCATCCCTGTCATTTGTATGCACTTCATCGTGGGCAAAAAATATTCGAAGGAAGCTATACAAGATTTCTTGAACATTACGGAAGTGAAGATCCAGATCTTGCTTTTGCGCATATGCTCCACCACCACTAAGTAGTAGCCTGCCCTTTTGCATCATAAAAATAATAACTAAATAAAAAATTTCACTGCCTGTGCAGCAAATAAAAGACTTCTTCCAAAAAAAGAAATAGTCTTTTATTTTTTTGAGAAATACTTCCGAATTTATCCAAAAACCACTTTACTACCTCACATGTAAACGGTATACTTAAAGTGTTGATTGATTTTGAAATCAAGTTTCATTCTGCGAAACAAGCATTCTGTATATACAAGATTGTTTCCTCGAGATTGATACTTTTTTCAATATGATTATCTTTTCCTGTAACCAGTAAGCCGTATTTCATTCAAGGAGGTTCATCTATGTCCGTTAAAGACTCATTTTCCGTTGGCCGTGAACTGAAAGTGAAAGACAAGACTTACCGTTATTTCAGCCTCGAAGCGCTGAAAGAAAAAGGCTACACCAGCATCGACAAGCTGCCGTTCTCTATTCGGGTACTGCTTGAAGCTGCTGTTCGTCAATTCGATGGTCACGCGATCACCGAAGAACACGTAAAACAACTCGCGGGATGGGCTGAGGGCCGTGAGGAAAAAGAAATTCCATTTATCCCTGCACGTATCGTACTGCAGGATTTCACTGGTGTACCAGTTGTCGTTGACCTTGCAGCAATGCGCGATTTCGTCAAGAAATCAGGCGGCGATCCAAAGCAGATCAACCCGCTCGTACCGGTTGACCTGGTTATTGACCACTCTGTCATGGTAGATGCATACGGTACGCCGGATGCACTTGAATATAACGTAAATGTTGAATTTGAACGTAACGAGGAGCGCTATCGTTTCCTGCGCTGGGCACAGACTGCATTTGACAACTTCCGTGCCGTTCCACCTTCCACCGGTATCGTTCACCAGGTTAACCTGGAGTATCTGGCTTCTGTAGCCGCTACGAAGACGGTAGATGGCGAGACTCAGGTCTTCCCTGACTCCCTCGTAGGTACCGATTCCCACACTACCATGATCAACGGTCTTGGTGTTGTTGGCTGGGGTGTCGGCGGTATCGAAGCCGAAGCAGGTATGCTCGGTCAACCATTGTACTTTGTTATGCCGGAAGTTATCGGTTTCAAACTGACAGGCAGCCTGAGCGAAGGCGCAACAGCAACTGACCTGGCGCTGACGGTTACCGAAATGCTCCGTAAAAAAGGCGTTGTCGGCAAATTCGTGGAATTCTATGGTCCGGGTCTTGCCAACATCAGTCTCGCTGACCGTGCAACAGTAGCCAACATGGCTCCTGAGTACGGCGCAACAATCGGTTTCTTCCCTGTCGATGACGAGACACTGTTCTACCTGCGCAATACCGGCCGTGCCGATGATCAGGTTGAACTGGTAGAAGCCTACTACAAAGCACAAAACATGTTCCGTACATCCGAGACACCTGATCCGGTATTTACCGATGTGATCGAGCTGGATCTGGCTTCCGTGGTACCGAGTCTTGCCGGTCCAAAACGTCCTCAGGATCGTATCGAACTGACCAATATGAAACTGAGCTACGACACAGCGATCCGCACACCGGTTGAAGCTGGCGGTTATGGCCTGTCGGATGAAAAACTGGCTGAGAAAATCACCGTTCAACATCCAAATGGCAAAACCAGCGAAATGGGTGCAGGCGCTGTCGTTATCGCAGCGATCACCAGCTGTACGAATACGTCCAACCCAAGCGTTATGCTGGGTGCCGGCCTACTCGCCAAAAAAGCAGTAGAACGTGGACTGAAAGTACCTGGTTATGTAAAAACAAGTCTGACTCCAGGTTCCCTGGTGGTAACCGAGTATCTGCAAAAAGCAGGTCTGGACAAATCACTGGAAGAACTCGGATTCTATCTGGCAGGCTACGGCTGTGCAACATGTATCGGTAACTCCGGTCCATTGCCTGATGAAGTTAGCCAGGCTATCGCAGATAACGATCTGACGGTATCCTCCGTATTGTCCGGTAACCGTAACTTTGAAGGACGTATCCATGCCCAGGTGAAAATGAACTATTTGGCATCTCCGCCACTGGTTGTTGCTTATGCACTGGCAGGCACAGTAGATATCGACCTGACCAAAGATCCAATCGGACATGACCAGGAAGGACAGCCTGTATACCTCAAGGATATCTGGCCATCTTCCCAGGAAATCCGCGATGCGATCGGTCTATCGATCAGTCCGGAAATGTTCCGCAGCAGATACGAGCATGTATTTACTGCCAACAAACGCTGGAATGAAATTCCGGTTCCACAGGGTGAACTGTACGAGTGGGATGACAACTCCACTTATATCCAGAATCCGCCGTTCTTCCAGTACCTGGCTAACGGCATGACTGACATTGAGGATATCCGCCATGCACGCGTACTGGCACTGATGGGCGATTCCGTAACGACTGACCATATTTCTCCAGCTGGTAACATTTCTCCATCGTCCCCAGCCGGACAATATCTCAAAGAGCACAATGTAGAACGCAAAGACTTCAACTCCTACGGCTCCCGTCGTGGTAACCATGAAGTCATGATGCGTGGTACATTTGCCAACATCCGTATTCGTAACCAGGTCGCTCCGGGTACAGAAGGCGGCGTAACCAAGTTCCTGCCTACGGATGAAGTAATGTCCATCTACGATGCATCCATGCGTTACCAGGCAGAAAGCCAGAATCTGGTCGTTGTTGCCGGTAAAGAGTATGGTACAGGAAGCTCACGTGACTGGGCAGCCAAAGGTACTTTCCTGCTGGGCGTCAAAGCAGTTATCGCTGAGAGCTTCGAGCGTATCCACCGTAGTAACCTGGTAGGTATGGGCGTACTGCCACTGCAATTCCAGGAAGGCTACAGCTGGAAACAGCTTGGTCTGGATGGTACCGAGGTGTTCGATATCACTGGTCTGAGCAATGATGTGAAGCCAGGACAGGTATTGAATGTAACTGCACAACGTGAAGATGGTACCAAGTTCGAATTCCCTGCTATTGTCCGTCTGGACAGCGCAGTGGATGTAGACTATTACCATAATGGCGGTATCCTGCAGACCGTTCTGCGTCAGATGATCCAGAACACCAACAAAGGTGAGACCGTATAAATTCCAGCATTCGCTGTTGAATAAAGTAAACTCATAAACAGGTGCCTATCCATCGCTTTCCGGACAACCGGTTAACGACAGGATAGGCACCTGTTTTTACATATAAAATCCAGCTTACTTTCGTAGGGATCGTCGTCGTGTCCACCATATCGCACAACCTGCTGCTAGTACTCCTGCTCCAATAAAAAATGCAATCATTCGGTGTCCGCCGAGCAGTTCGGAACGGCCTGGCAATATAGCAATAGACTCACCCAAGTGATGTAGATTCATACCGTTGGAGCTGCCAAATTCCGAGGTTCCCGGGACTATTGCTACCTGACTCCCTCCTCGTTCTACGACAGGCGAATTGCTGCTGCACATATCGGTTTTCAGATTACCTTCGGATTGCCGGGCGAAAATAAGGTACCTTGCGCCTTGTTCAAAAGTTATACCACAGGATGCAGATTCACTGCTGGCAAGAATAGAGGTCTGCTCATATACCTTACCTTTCCATGCAGACTGAACGGCAAAAGTATACTGTTTGGTAGAAGGTTCTTCCCCGGATAAAGCGGGACGGATCGAAGTTACTTCACCTGTGAATACAGCATCCGCCATTTTTTTGCTTTCTTGTATAGGCACGTTGGCAGCGCAGCTGCAGGCAGACACCGGTCTGGCAAACAAGGGAAACAGCAGGCTAATTAGCAGCAGAATTAACAGACTTCCAGCCAGATGACGTTGGATGGGTATCTTCTCCCCTCATTGATAGGATAATTAAATTCCATATTTTAGTATAAATTAAATAGATTGTATATATTCACAGACGCCTATTTTCAGGTTTTGTTGCTGCTCCCCTCTACTTTTGTCTTCTGGTTCCAAAATAATAATGTCCTATCGTTATAGGATCAAGCTCAATGGTATTTTCTTTTTCTCATTATCTGATGAGTCAATAGTCTGTTCCAGCAGCACAGGGCTGTTACGTGTGCGGGCTGTCGATCAAGCTGGAATCGTATCTATTTCAATAGAGTAGTATACAAAAATAAAGAGCACTTCTCTTCGTCAGAGAAATGCTCTTTGGTGTACATTCATTATCTGTATCGTACATACCCGGTTATCCCAGCGTTCAATATGCAGGCATTTAGCGCAGCTTGATCCCCATCTCGCGGGCAGCGGCGATCAATACAGGTGCATACTCGTGCAGTCTGTCGATCGACAGGCGGCTCACCGGACCGGACAGTGACAGTGAAGCACGCAACTGGCCAGCACTGTCAAAGATCGGTACCGCTACAGCCGCCGCTCCAGGCTCACGTTCTTCATAACTGGTAGAGTAGCCGTTATGACGCACCTCTTCCAGCTGCTGGCGATACATATCCGGGTCTACGCTTGGTGGCCATTCCGCGCTGCTCAACAGCAGCTCCTGTTCGGCATCACTGGAGAAGGCAACCAATACTTTACTGGATGCACCTACAGTCAGCGGCAGTCTGGCACCGACCTGGGCGACCCGGCGGATCGCCTGATTGCTCTGTACCGCCTGAATACGCAGGCGTTCGTCTCCATCTCGGATATACAGACTGATCGTCTCGCCGAGCTGTTCACGCAGCTGCTCCATATCTGGCAGCAGCATCGTTGCAGGGTCATCATTTTGCGCTAGATGGGTCGACAGCTCCCAGATTTTGATACCCAGACGGTATTTATCGGTGGCGCTGTTGCGCACGACAAATCCTTTCTCTTCCAGCGTAGCCAGCAGACGGTGCACGGTACTTTTGTGCAGTCCAATCTCCGAGGCAATTTCAGTGAGTCCCAGATCACTGGATCGGGTAAAGCAGAGTAGTATGTCTAATGCACGCTCTACAGCACGCACAGTTAATTTGCGGTCTTCCATTTCTCTCGCCTCCAATGGCTGGCTGATCATACAGCCCTGTGTTAATGACATGGACTAACAGCACTTTACCATACTATTGTTTCACTCAATGAAACATGGTTACATAAATTATATCGAAGCTAACTCTAAAGGTAAAGGGAAATACGTCGATAATAACAATGTAATCTATTCGTCGATGCAGTCGTCAAAATTGACTTTCTCTACATCGCATCTTACCATAATACACGAATGTGAATATGGATTATGAAAGTTTGCTTTTTCGTCGTTATATGTATGACCGTATGACTTATTTATGAAATCAGGAGGGGCATTATGTCTTCAACTGCACAACGCAATACGACGCCCCGCTCATCCGAACCGGACGAAACGTATCTTATTCAGCCAAAGCAAGTTCGTCTGAAACATGTCATCGTAGCTCTGTTGCTATCCGTGGTATTTTTCTTTCTGTTCTGCTTTATTGCACTGCATGCCTATATTGCCTGGGTATTGTCCTATCCGACAGTAGCCAGTGTCTATTCCAACCCGATGCAGGCCAAAAATATGGCTTACGAAGACATTACGTTCCCTGCCCATGATGGCAGCCGGATGATGCAGGGCTGGTATATACCAGCAGAAAAACACTCGACCAAGACCATTATATTCAGCCACGGTTATGGAGCCAATCGCGAAGAGACATGGATTCCGATGTACGATCTGGCTCACTATGCCCACCGGCTGAATTTCAATGTCATTATGTTCGATTACGGATTCGCCTCCAAGACCAATCCCGAAGTCGCTACCGGTGGTAAAAAAGAGTCCCAGCAGCTGCTCGGGGCGATTGATCTGGCCAAGCAGCGTGGTGCTCAGGAGCTGGTCGTCTGGGGATTCTCGATGGGAGCCGGGACTGCCCTGCAGGCCGGTCTGCTGACGGATCAGGTGGATGCGATGATTTTGGACAGTACGTTCTTGCTGGAGCCAGATACACTTTATTATAATATCCGCCAGCAGATGGCTCTTCCGCAGCATCCATCGATCGAGATTCTGGAGACACTGTTGCCGGTCGTGAATGGTACCAGCCTGAATCAGATTCCTTACCAGACCGTCAAGAAAAAGGACTATCCATTCCCAATCTTCTTTATTCATGGGACGCAGGATAGCAAGGCACCCTATCAGATTGCCGAACAGCTCGCTTCCAACCAGACCAACCCGGATTCGGAAGTCTGGATTATCCCGGGCGCGCATCATGAGTTGGAATTCCGCGAGCATCCGCGTGAATATCTGCGCTATGTATCCAATTTTCTCAGCAATCTGGACCTGGCCACAGGAGATGAAATGGATACCGATCCAATGCTGAACGGAACGACCGAAGATAGCGGACTGAACTCTGGTGCTACTAAACCTTCACCGCCGATCCCTGCATCGGAAGCAGGCAAATCATCCAATAAGGAAAAAGACAGCACCGATGCTGCAGATTCGGATACGACTCGTTCCCGCTCTAACGGAACGACAGAATCCACAAAATCTACAGAATCCAAGGAGAAAGACAGTACTTCTAAGAACACTGATCCATCAACCGACTCTACACCATAATTGCATGAAGGCAGGCATCGATTTCATGGGATGGCCTGCCTTCGTTTTGTCTTACTATGTCTGATAGCCAAATAATAAGGCATGATCTCTCCGGATATCCGGTAGCGATCATGCCTTATTATTGCTGTCTGCTAATCTATTCAACGTCTATTCATTCCATTCGTTATGATCCATATAGGAGTTAGTCGGATGATGTACTGGGTTTATTCGTTCAGGAAGTGTGTCTGAGCCTGGCACCTGAACGGACGCTTACACTCTCACAGTGCTCGCAGTGTCCGTTTAAGACGAATTTTACGTGTTCCAGTACATTTTCTATTTGATGTCCGCATTTGCTGCATACGACATTTTTTTTGCTGTTATATGTGTTTTTCATGTCCTCACCTTTTGTTTGTCAGAAGTTGTATACGGACCGAACACTTGCATGGAAGCGTGTGTTCTTGTTTGTCCCTTCTAGTATTAACCTTTGTAGAGGAGAGTTAATCATTATATTCAGGATATTTCTGGAATTATTTTGTAGCTCGGCGAATAATCCATTCGAGCCAGCTCCAGGGCAGCAGCTTGCGTGCCATCACCAGCAGACCGCTTCCCTGCCCTACCGGATAACGAAGACGCGGATGCTTATGATTAACGATACGTCCGATCAGATCGGCAACCTGTCGGGGATGAGGTGCATGTTCGGCAGAGTGCCGTGAATAGCGGAGTACCGCATCCAGCTGCGGCTGATAAGGAGAATCCGGCTTCGTATGGATACTGCTTAACCCTTTGTCCCAGATATCGGTTCGATACGAACCGGGTTCGACCAGCACGATTTTGACCCCAAATGGCGCCATCTCATGCCGCAGACTCTCGCTGAATCCCTCGATCGCGAACTTGGAAGTAGCATACGGTGCATATCCGGGAAAAGCAGCCAGACCACTCACGCTGCTCATATTAATAATCAGGCCGCTGCGCTGTTCGCGCATGATCGGTAGTACAGCTCGTGTAACAGCAATCAGTCCGAATACATTGGTCTCCAGCTGATCACGCCAGGCTTGCATCGGCACATGCTCGACAAAGCCTCCGGCAGCATAGCCGGCATTGTTGATCAATACATCGATATGCCCATGCTGCCGATATATCGATTGTACAGCAGTCGCTAGACTCTGCTCGTCAGTCACATCCAGCTGAACATACTGGATACGGTCAGTCACTCCCTGCTGGGCGGCCTGCTCTTCCAATGCTGTTCGCCGGGACAGATCCCGCATCGTTGCGATCACGACAAACCCCTGCCGGGCCAAATTAAGCGCAATCAGCAGCCCAAAGCCGCTGGAACTGCCGGTAATTATTGCGATTCGAGAAGGAGCCGAATAGGTAGTAGATGAAGTCATAGGGAAGTGCTCCTTTGTAAGGGAATAGAGATATGATAAAGATGAAAGTAAAAGGGTATTCAGGTCCTAGGCTATATTTCGATCGGTAAATAAAGAATGTAAAGATACACTGCCTTCCTTGTCATTACAGATATGGATGACCGTTTATAGGCTCCAGCGTCTCTCTACCCGGCGCAGCTTCACCGGGCCCGGCGTAAAGTCATAAGCCGTAAAGCAGATGCGGGGAGGAATACTGTTTAATCCTTTACATATTGTCTCTATCCGGCTGTGTATCTCCTGCTCGACCAATGCGCTTGCTTCGCCTGTATCATCT
The DNA here is from genome assembly GCF_000346635.1 of Paenibacillus shenyangensis. Classification (NCBI taxonomy): domain Bacteria; kingdom Bacillati; phylum Bacillota; class Bacilli; order Caryophanales; family Paenibacillaceae; genus Paenibacillus; species Paenibacillus shenyangensis. Next base: position 190,668 of record NZ_AOIG01000009.1, on the reverse strand, counting down.
AGCCGATAAGCAATCTCCAACAGATCTTCTGTCTGCTGAATTACCCGATAGTGGCTGATGTGAGGAGAAGCCGTAATAATCGCCCGCGTTACCAGATCGGGAAACAGTGGAATTCTTTTGCTTTGTTGCTGATGCCGAATGTACAGGATATCGTCGTACCGTCCCTCGATCCGCTCAATTGCGGTCAGCGGCGATCCACATGCACAGGGACCGGCAGCTTCTGTCAGAATATCATTTAGCCGGTAGCGGATAATCGGTTGTGTCGTCCGCGAGAAGTCGGTAATGATCGGCATGAAGCGCCGGCTGTCCGGATCAATGTATTCCTTTTCGATACAGACAATATCTTCATTCAGATGAATCGTACCGTGTGCACAGGTTGCTCCCAGGAATCCCTCTGTACATTGATACACCTGATGCACTTTCTGGGCAAAAGCCTGTTCGATGTACTGCTGATCCAAGGGGTCCAGCACTTCGGCTACAGCGATCATTCGCTGCGGCTGTACCTTCAATCGACCGGCAGCATATTCTTCTACCAGCAATCGCAGCATCGAAGCCGGAGCGACCCAGATTGTGGGACGATACTCGTTCATCTGCTGCAGATGCTCATCCAGCGGACGGATCAGGTCAAAGTAACGGAATTGCAGTCGGCCTTTGCGAACCGATTCATACAGATTGCTATTGGCACGCAGGAAGAAGGCGATTCGCGCTTCCCGCTTCAACCCGCCCGGCAGCAGCTTCGCAAGTACTGTTCCTGTCCAGGCTGACTGTTCTTGCGGACTGACCAGGAACAGCCCCCGATTCCCTGATGTTCCAGAGGATAACCCTACAGTCACACCATGCAGCAGCGGCTCAAAATCCCGTGTCTGTTCTGCCCGAAGCGCAAGCTCCATCGCTTCATCGCCGCGGATTCCTACGGTATTCAGTTCATCAAAATGCTCCATCATAATCGGCTTGTCGATAATGGGAAATTGGCGCCATGCTTCATCCGGCAGCCCTTTCCAGAGATCTCGGTAAAAAGGCGAACTCTCCCGTACCCGTCGGATCTGCCGAATAATCCGGCGTTCCTGCCAGCGTTCCAGCGCTTCACGATCGGGCCAGCGATGCAAGTGGCGGGTCAGCATATAATGATACAAAATGCGCAGTGTGTCACTGTTCATATCAGCCATTTCCCTCCCCACTGAGCCAGTACTTCCCTGCAGTGGCTTGGCACAATACGAAGCTCAGGGTTCATATCCGACCACTCACGCAGACGATCCATGCTGCGGACATACTCTCTGCGATCCGACATGATGAGCCCAGCCAGCGGATGCGGCCGACGATTCTCACGCAGTGCGCGGCTGGACCAGACGGTATCCGCACAGAGCAGATAATCATGCGAAGCAGTTGATAACAACAGCCCAATCATTCCTTCGGCATGACCGGATAGCTCCACAGCCCATAAGCTGCCATCTCCAAACAGATCATGCATAGGCCCATACGATTGCCCGAATACGGCTGGGTCCCTTGATACGGATGTCTCTTTTGATACAGATGGTCTACTTGATGTCGACTGCGCCTGCACAGATGTCTCGGGATACACCAGATCCTTTCTGTAAAAAGGCAAAGAACGCTGCAGCCAATCCTCCGGCAGCAGTCCGCTCAGGAATCCTGCTTTGACTGCGCGCAGCGTACCCAATCTGCGTACAGCTTCATACGATTCCCACAAATAGATAAACCGGGCATTGGGAAAGTCCCGAACCGCTGCAATATGATCGCCATGAAAATGGGATAGAATCACATACTGCACATCGGTCACATCCATTCCCATACTGCCCAGCTGATAAACCGCGCTATCCTGTTCCTCGTACATAACAGGCGTAATATAACGATACGCCGCCTGCGGTAGGGAGGCCGTTTCTGTAAAAAAACGACTGCTATAGCCTGTATCAAACAGAATAAGCCCATGCTGTGGATGACGGATACAAGCAAACCCTGCCGGAAAAGCGACTGGTCGCAGCGTTCCGCCACGAATCGTCAATACCTCGGGATGGGTACAGTACCCTGCCGCCCCCAGCCATAAGGATACCGGCGTAGATGTCAGCATATATTTTCTCTCCTTTCACCCATGAATTAATCACAGGTAGTTCATCGTGGGTTAATTCTCCATACGATATTCCGGATGATGTTCCTGTCGCCACCAGTCGGCAAAGCGCCTCAGCCCTTCATCCACCGTTACAGCCGATACATAGCCCAGCTCCTCCCGGGCCTTCTGAATATCGAGCGTATGCGGTATAGCGATAGAACCTACGGTATAACGGGTAAGCAGTGGCTCACCGGACAATGGCAGCAGCCTATAGGTGGCTTCCAGTAGACCTGCAACCGTGTAGGCTGCCTTAAGCGGAATCGTACGTGTACGCAGTGGCAATCCCAGCTGTTCGAACAGGAGGGTCAATAAGCTGTCAAATGGCATGGCTTGCCCGTTGGAAATATTATAGGCTTGTCCGAGCACATGAGCAGGGGCAGAAGCTCCCAACAGCATGGCATCGAGCACATTATCTACATAGGTTAAGTCGATCTCGGCCTGTCCTCCATTGAGCAGCGGCACACCGGACTTGCGGTTTGCCTCCATCAGCCTTGGGAACAGCGTCTGATCCATAGGACCAAAGATCGCTCTTGGACGCAGCATTACAACCGGCAGCTCTTGCTGCTCCCAAGCCTTCAGCAGCAACTGCTCCGCCAGTAGCTTGGTAGCCGCATAATGATTGGCAGGCTTGCGCGGCAATGGATCGCTTTCCCGAATCCCATAGCGCGTCCGGTAATCAAAATAAATGCTGGGCGTCGAAATATGAACCAGACGCTGTACACCATGCTGCATGCATCCATCTGCCACATGACGGGTAGCCTCTACATTGCTGGCAAAAAAATCACGATATGAACCCCATGGCGAAGACAGGGCTGCACAGTGAAATACATACTCCTGTTCCCGGCAAGCTTTCACGACCTGCTCCCGATTACGCAAATCAATAGGCACGAATCGCGCACCTCCTGCACTCAGCTGGCGCCCAGCCTGTTCATTACGTCCGGTCGCTGTGACCTGCCAACCTTCGGACAGCAGGCGCCTCGTCATATGTCCCCCGAGAAAACCGGTCGCTCCGGTTACCAATGCTTTCTTCATAGTCTGCCTCTTTTCGCGTTGATCAGGATTGGATCGTCTGTCCGTTCCATTCAATGTCGTGGGTTAACGCTTCGGTGATCGTGATGTGCTGCTGTCTGCTCAAGCGCCAAGCCGCTCGCACCAACCGCAGCTGCTCGATATAAGGTCCGCGATCCTGGGCATGATAGACTGCATCTCTTGTTCCTCGCATGGCTGTGAACCATCTTTTCCAATCCTGCCATGACCAGCCCTGACGCCAGCCACTGATTAGCATCGGCAGTGTCAGCATAGCGCGGCTGCCCGGCTGCGGCTGAATAATCCGCTGCGTGGCAATCAGCTGATCGGGATCAAGCAGTGCCATTTCCAAGCCATCTTCCGGCCGGAATAAATGTACACCGCTTGTCGTTCGTGGATTGCACTCAATCGGATAGAGCTGCTGATCGACGTCCGAAGCAATCAGATCAAAGCTGATTTGTCCGCTAAATGGAGTTCCCTGTACATCCGCCTGTGTCTCGACAAACTGCTGTACCCAGGACAGTGTCGCCGCTCCATCGAGTGCTTCAAAATGCACACTCGCTCCTGCCTGACTGCTGCGGTACTGACAGCGGTATGCTGCATGAGCTACAATAACGCCCTGATGCACAATACTGTAGGTGCATATACTTTCCCCTGTCAGATAGCGCTGGACGATCCACGGCTCTGCTGGAGATAACGAAGCAGGTACAGCCGCAGACAATGAGGAATTGCTGCCTTTTCGCTGGCTGCCACCCCGATATAAGCGCTGAAAAAAAGAAGGCAGCAGCACCCGGGAAGCAAAGCGCGAATAAGCCGGCTTTAATACCACCGGCCCGTCATATATCCCGTTGCCACGGAGACTGCTGTCATCTGCGGAATTGTCCGAAAAAGACTCTACCGATTGAACCCACTCCACTATGCTCTGCTGGGCTTGCTCCCATGCTGCTGTATCGGTAATTAAGCGGGTCTCCGGGGCAGGCAGACCTGCCTGATATACCTGCTCAATAAAGTCGCCTTTGTGATGCAGGCGGCGCAGGGTTTCCAGCGGAGGAGAAAGTACACGGCAGATCCGGCTGAGCTTCTCATACCCATGAGCAATGTAGAAAATTTCTTCGCAGGTAGGCAGCAGCAGCTGAATATCCAGTTCTTCCAGCAATCGAGCCAATTCTTCCAGATAACCCTCCGGTTGCTGGCGGGGCGGAGGCAGACGGAAGCTGGCTGCGATGGCATTCGACGTTCGGCACAGATGATATTCAGCACTCTCTGCCACGTATACCGTATGTCCGCCCGTATGCAGTTGCCGCGCCAGTTCGAGTGCGACCGGAGCACGTCCACCGGTAAGCAGAATCCGCTGGGGTGCGGCAGATTTAATAATCAAGCACCATTCCTCCCAGCGACAGCCCGGCCGCTGTACCGAGCAGCATGATCCGGTCACCACGGCGAATCCGCCCCTGGACAACCGCTTCATGCAGTCCCATCGGAATAGAGGCTGCGATCGTATTGCCATGATTGGGCGTAATATTCATAAATTGTTCCTCTGCGATGCCCAGCTTGCGGCGCATCAACCGCATTGCCATAGCACTGCCCTGGTGCGGAATAACCATTTTGAAATCCTTCATTGAGGTCTGTGACTGCGTCAACAGATCATCGATAAATTGTGGCAGCAATCGGGAAGCCATGCGGAAGATTGCAGGACCGTCCATCTGGAATAAATAAGACTGTGCAGCAGCCTGCTCATGTCCATGAGGGAAACGCGTACCGCCTGCAGCCACTTCCGAATAACGCGCCCCTTTACTGTACGTATGAAGTGAAGTATGTATAATAGCTGACGATTCATTTACGGGTGCAGGACCGATCACCACGGCAGCGGCTCCATCGCCGAACAGCACGGCACTTTCCTTTTGACTCCAGTCCATTCCTGCCGAAGCTACTTCTGTCGCGACCAGCAGCACATGCCGGTAGCGTCCGGCGGCTACGAGATAAGATAGTATATCCAGCCCAAAGACAAAGCTCAGACAGGTCCCATCGATATCAAAAGCAGGTATACCCGAATCTTCCTGTCCCATCGCCTGCTGGATAAAGGAAGCCGTGCTTGGCAGCGGCTGTTCCTTGGTACCGCTCGTGCAGACCAGGCAATCTACATCGTCAAAAGTCAGTCCAGCGGCTTCGAGCGCAGCATAAGCCGCCGCCGCTCCCATCGTAGAGGCAGTCTCGCCTTCACTCACATAATGACGGGTACCAACGCCGCCTGCCTTGGCAGCCCAGCCCGGCTTCACACCAAGACGCTGATCAATCTGCTCATCCGTGACTATCTGACGCGGCAAGTATTTGCCTGTTCCTAGAATTTTTACTTTGCGAAGCTGCATCCTAATCCCTCTAATCTATTGGTAAAATAAAGCTGTCCGATTCGGTCGTTCCCCTGTGTATAAACAGCTGGTTGCCATTGCCATTCCTAACAGGTGTCTGCTGACAGCGACCGACCTCTGTCCCTGCCTATTCGTCGTAGCGCTCATGCAGATAGGTGACCATCTGCTCCAATTCTTCTTTGCCGAATACCTCTGATCCGTCCAGTAAATCCGGCAGCTGTCCATCACTCAGCAGCCGCTGCAGCTCTGTCTGGTAAGCATCTACAGAGGGTACTCCCGCCAGTTCACCCAGTGCTCCCATCGTTCCCTGACGAACGACTGGATAGCCCTGATCTTCGGGACCCGCCGCGCGCTCGTAGAACTGTCTGATCTGATCGGCCAGCTCGTCTCCCTGCCCGTCCACAATAACAAAAGCGGTAATAATATAGGCTTTCGCCTGGCGGCGCTGGGCAATCCCGCAGAATTTGCGGCCATGAATACTGATATCGTAATCTCCTGGACAAAATGCACCTTCTACTTCTCCCGTATCCACCTCACTGCTCCATGGATGTACAGCCTGACTGATCCAATCCGCCATAAATTGAAAATCTTCATGGATGTTAATACGGTGCTTCGGATTCGGCAAAATGATCGACAGATTCAGGATACCCGGATGCAGTGGCACAGCTGCACCACCGGAAGGTCGCACACAGATCGAGGTTCCTTCCTGCTGAATCTGCTCCATGGCAGCAGCTGCATTGGACAGTCTGCGATCCCGCAGACCAATCGTCATCCCATCCGTATGCCTCCATATATGAACGACCGGCGGATGTCCGCTGCCTACCCGGCGGCACATCAGTTCTTCCCATGCCAGAGGCTGCAGCATGGGTACCTCTCTGCCCAGTAGCGGCGTCTCATACCATATGGCCTGTTCCAATCCTTCTGGTCGACTAGTCTTGTATGCCCCGCCATCTGCAGGCTGTATTTGCTGATTGTCTGTCAAGCTGCTCCCTCCATTTCCAAGCAGTACCGTCTTATCCGTACTCTGTCTGATTATTTGTTATTATACCAGTTTAGCAGGATAAAATGCAGGATGTAACAAAGCGTACCCACTAGCCCTCTTCTTGCATTAACACATCTGAATCCGATCGTATTCATTTGATATTAATAACCCTTTCCCACCAAAAAAAGCATCCGCTTCGCTGCGGATGCCCTGTCCGTATAATCTATACCGAATGCTCAATTGCCTGCCGGACAAAACCTTCATTATTCTGCAGAAGTTCAGCTGCAGAATGAGCATCCACCTGCAACAGAATCATCACAATAGCGGTCTTCACATGTCCGCCGGAAGCGATATACGCCTGTTCCACCGTATCATCGTCTGCGTCTGTCGCCAGCTGGATTAGCCGCCGGGCGCGCAGCGCCAGCTTTTCGTTGGTTGCCTGCATATCGACCATCAAATTACGGTATACTTTGCCAGAGCGAATCATGGAGGCAGTAGTCAGCATATTGAGAATCAGCTTCTGCGCCGTTCCCGCCTTCATGCGTGTAGATCCGAGCACAGCCTCCGGACCGGTGACCGCTTCGATCATAATGGCAGCGAATTGGCCCATCTCCGAATCGGGATTGTTACTGATCCCGACGACAATTGCACCACGTTCCCCAGCTTCCTGCATCGCTCCAAGTACATATGGAGTCCGTCCGCTGGCAGCAATTCCAACGACCACATCCCGCTCGGATACTTGATGCTCACGTATATCCTGCCGTCCCAGCTCCAGATTGTCTTCTGCTCCTTCGACTGCCTGCTGAATGGCCCGGCTGCCTCCTGCAATCAGTCCAACAACCTGATCCGGATTGCTACCATAGGTAGGCGGACATTCCGATGCATCCAAAATACCGAGCCGTCCACTGGTACCTGCTCCTGCATACAGCAAACGGCCACCGCTGCGGAAGCTCTCTGTGATTGCTTCTACGGCCTGGGCAATCTCGGGAATACAGCGTTCGACCGCCCCCGGTACCGTCCGATCTTCCTCATGAATTGCTCTTAGAATCTGTTCTGCTGTCATATCATCAATACCAATGGTACGCGGATTTTGTTGCTCGGTCATCAGCTTGCCCAGTGATGGATTCATAATCTATTGCCCTCCCTGTGTCCATACATGTGGATGTTTTGCCAGCTTGTTCATGATGAGTATAGCTGCCCCATAGGCTGCTTCCTGCTCCGCCAGTCGAATCTCCGGCAGATTAGTATGGTTCTGCTGCAGCTGCTGGATAAATGTCTCCCGATAAAGCACAGAATGGCGGAAGATCGAGCCGGTAGCCGCGATGCCTGTCTGCTCCAGCTGAGGATAACGGTTCAGCAGCACTTGTACAAATTCAGCCATATCGCTGGCAGCCTGCATGATAATCTGCTGCGCCAGCACATCTCCCGATTGTGAGGCTTCAATACAGAGCTTTGCCGCCGCTGCTATCTGGCGCTTGCCCATCTGTGGCTGATACATTATATAACGCAGTTCTTCGGCAGAGCGTGCATCGTAGTGATGCAATACCTTGTCCGATAGTTCGGTAACAGCCACAATGCCATCATAGCCAAGCATCACTGTCTGCAGGGTTCGCTGTCCAATCGCGTATCCACTGCCCCGATCACCCAGAATATGTCCCCAGCCTCCGGCACGCACCCGCTCACCGGAAGGTAGAATTCCCAGCACGATCGATCCCGTACCTGCAATCGCGACTATTCCGCGATTAGTGCCAAAAGCTGCTGCCAGAGCAGTCTCGGCATCACTGACGACCAGAATATTCGGTACCTGTTGCCTGCGTTCATGCCAGTAACTGCGCAGCAGCTGCTCACCGGCTTCACATTCCTTCGGGGTATAGACTCCAGCTATGCCAGCACCCACCCCGCAGCACTGTTCAAGCGCAAGGGAAGAGTCGTTCAGCAATTGTGAGATTACATTATGTATATTTGTTCTGTAGTCGGTTCCACTCGAAGATTTGGGATTGCTCGCCTGTCCTTCTGCATGAGCAATCTGTCTTCCTTCCCGGTCTATAGCAACTGCAGTTGTAGACGTGCCTCCGCCATCTATTCCAATTACATATTCCATATACTCATCCCTTGTATTTGATTTTCAACAAATACTCCCTTTTCAATAAATACCGCATATTGAGAGTAAGCCAGTTATATTGATGTTAGATATGTTATGAATATTTTCGAGATATTGGTATAATTCGCGTTTATTATAACATGTACGAGAGATATAAATGCCTATATTTCAAATTACCGTTCATACATTTGTTGAAGTTACAAATATGGATTCCTACGTGTATAAATTAAATGACATCGATAATCTTTTCTGGTTATATTAATTAACAATACAGTCATATTATAAATGAATTATATATCTGGATAGAAATTCATTTTATGTATTATTCCATAATATAGTTATTGTTCTCCTTTTGATTTCTCCTTTAATGATGGTTTGCTTGCAGTTTTGAAGTTAATTCTGTGCCAGCTCGCATGTGCTGCTCTATCTATTCAATCCTGTATCCTCTTAATCTCAACTCATGGAGGGAATACCATGACTGAATCTGTACCTTCCGTACTTACAAAATATCATACCCATTCAGCGATAGAACCTCTGTCCTCTGACCAACTGGATCAACTGGAACGTATATGGAATCCGCTGCACCTGGCTTGCCAGCAACGGATTATTCCAAGCGCTTCGGCTGCTATATACTGGCGGGGTCATTGTTGGTACAAAGCTGTAGGGTGGGCAGTCGATACAGATCATATGCAGATTGCTGCCGATACCCATACAGTATATGACTGCGCTTCATTGACCAAAGTAACCGTTACCCTGCCACTGATTCTGACGCTCGTCGAACATGGAATGCTGGAATTGGACCGTCCAATATCGGCTTATCTGACTGAATTCCAGACAGGTCCCCACCAACAGATTACACTCCGCCAGCTGCTCAGTCATACCTCGGGACTGCCTGCTATCGCCGATTTCCATTCATCTGCCGCTCTGACTCTGCCAGAGGCAATCCAGACAATCAGTCAAATGCCACCTGCCTATGAAGCGGGGCAAGCACGTATGTATAGTGATCCAGGATTTATAGTGCTGGGAGAACTGTTCACGCGAATCAGCGGACTTCAGCTGACAGCAGGAGCTGAGCAATATATTTGGAAGCCACTGCATATGGAGCAGAGTACATTTGTACCCGGGCCAAGTCACGCAGCTACTATGGCTGCTACTGAATACGATAACCAGACAGAGAGTTATCTGCAGGGCATTGTCCATGATGAGAATGCAAGGGCACTCGGTGGGATGTGTGGACATGCCGGATTATTTGCTACCGCGAGCGACCTGTTGCGCTATGCGCAATACTGGCTGGAAGCTGTACATACCCCGAGGATGCAATCTCCGGCGAATCTATTCATTGCTCCGATCCCTCCGCTTTCACTTTCCAAGCGGCTTCTGCACGAAGCTGTCACCCGGCAGACTCCACTTCTTCCTGGAACACGGCGGGGACTTGGCTGGGTACTGCAGGGAGATGAAGCGGATGTATCCGGCCCTATTCTGTCTGCTGCTGCATTTGGACATACCGGATTTACCGGCACCAGTATTCAAATCGATCCGAGTCAGCAGCTGGCGATCGTACTGCTGACCAACCGGGTTCATTATGGGCGTACACAGTCGATTCAGCAGCTACGCAGAGATTTTCATACGGCTGTGGCTTCAGCCCTGAACCACCTGCCAGCACAGCCGTCATCCTACTGACAAAGGAGCAACCGTATAAATGGAGGAGTAATGAGGCTGCGTGAGATTATCGGAATGATTAACCCGTCCGAACGTAAAGTGGACTGCTGTGTTCTGGAGCATCCGCGGCAGCTGGAGAATCTGGAACAGGAACGTTTTGCAGCCCAACATATGGAATCTTGGCAAAGCCGAACTTCCATTTCCCAATTTCAGTATCTAGATTACAAAATAGGCTATCCAAATAAACAGACATCAAGATTATCCATTTCTCCTTAGTCACGCAACACAAATACTCCTCTCCGGTTTGGAGAGGAGTATTCTGATTGAAGCCGGGAGAATATTATTGCTGCTGTGCCAGTTCGTAGCGCTGTACCAGTTCATTAACCTTGGCACGTACGATCAGATCCGAATTGTTGCGATTGTATAGAATCAGGCAGACTTCCTTGATAAAAGCAGTCTTTTGCTCTTCGTTCAGCTCGGTCAGTCTTTGATCCAGAAATTCGCGAATTTCCATATAATCTCCTCCACTCATCCAATTTGTCTGTAATAACCTTGCCTATGAGTCTAATCTACAATGCAAGCATTGAGCAAGCCTTTCATTAAAATATACATGCTATATCACCCTATTCCGATCTGCTGTGACATCAGGCACAATCTATACAGAAAAGCAGGCAGCCGGGATGACGGCTGCCTGCTTTTTGTTTGTTGTTTGTTTGTGTGATTCAGCAATTCGGTATTTTAGTGATCTTTGATCAGCGACAGGAACTCTGCACGTAGTGGTGCATCATTCTGGAATCCACCGCGTACAGCGGACGTAATTGTCTTGCTGCCCGGCTTTTTGACACCACGTGCGCACATGCACAGATGTTCACCTTCAACGACAACCATTACACCGGTCGGCTTCAGTACTTCGTCGAGAATATCAGCGATCTGGCTTGTGATACGCTCCTGTACCTGAAGACGGCGCGTAACCGCTTCGACCAGGCGGGCGAATTTGCTCAGACCGGCAATTTTGCCGCTTGGTACATAGCCAATGTGCACTTTGCCGAAGAACGGAGCCATATGATGTTCACACTGGCTGTAGTAGACGATATCCTTGACGATGACCATCTCCTGATGATTCTCGTCAAAAGTAACACCCAGTGCCTCGCGCGGGTCTACGCTGTATCCGGCAAAGATCTCCTCGTACATCCGCGTTACCCGTGCAGGCGTCTCCAGCAATCCTTCCCGTTCGGTATCTTCACCGATCAGGTTCAGGATTTCCTTGATATGATATTCAATCTGGTCGCGATGTGCTGCGACCTTCAGGTTGGTATAATCCTTAATTCCAGCCATGCTGACCTCCTTCCACATTCAAGGCCTTCATGCACTGATGCCTGTCATGTAATTATCTTCTACGCTTGCCCTGATTGCCACGGCCCATTGGAGGCATTTGTGGCTTCGCGCCTTTTTGGGGAGCGCCGCCGTTTTTCATCATTTGCTGTGCTTGCTGCATCTGCTTCGGATTCAGGTTATAGCCCATTTGCTTGGCCATTTTCTGCATCATCTGCGGATCGCTCTGCATTTTTTCCAGTTGTTTGCGCAGGTAATATGCGCCAATGAAGAAGCCCCCGACGAGACCCACGATAAGAGTCACGATAGGTATGACCCAGTTCCACCACATAATAAGTGCCACCCCTGTATATTCATTGTATTTCGTTCCCGGAGAGCTCTGGCTTTCCTTGCCGTTGCAGGCATGAACAGCACTTATCATACCATTTTACCGCCTGCTCTAGCAAACATTTTCATACCAAAGATTACGCCCTGTCTAATTCATTACCGCTTCAATGAAAACGGTTGTAGCATTCGCCAGATCAATCTCTTTGACATCAAGTGAATCGCCACTTCCGCGTACGATCCGCACGACCGGACGTCCTGGCAGTCCTCTGTGCTGGCTCACGACTACGCCGGTTTCCCTCGTGGATAGCCGGACACCCGTTCCATTCGGATAAATGGAAATAATGCGTGTAAATTCTACCAGCAGATCATGATCCAATGCTGTACCCGACATGGCCATCATCTCTTCACACGCTTCATGCGGCAGCAGACTCTTGCCGCCATGTTCCTTGGGCGTAATCAGATTATCGTACGTATTGGCAATCGTCACGATCCGGGCATACCGATGAATCTCCTCGTGACTAAGGCCGCGCGGCTGACCGGTTCCATCCATCCGCTCATGATGCTGCAGCGCTACGTGTGCAATCATCAGATTGAAATCCCGCTTGGACTTGATCAGCTCAAATCCTCTCCAGGTGTGATGCATTTTGGAACCGGGAATCAGATCAAAAGCTTCGCTGCCGGACACTTTGCCCACATCATGCAGCAGGGCACCAATCGCCAGATCCCGCAGCTGCTGCTGGTTCATTCCGATATTCATGCCAATAATCGCCGACAGCAGACAGACATTCATCGCGTGCAGATAGCGGGCATTGTCTGCTGTCTTGATATCGGTCAGCTGTACCTGTACTTCACGCGCACCGATGATATCCTCCAATAGATGCTCGACGCTGAGCGTGATCCGCGCCGGGTTCCACTCTTTGCCGGATCGTACGGCATCAAAGGTATCACTCATTTCCCGGATCATGTGCTGCTTGGTCGCTTCGCTCAAAATCTCTTCAGGTTCTACATCTGCGAACTGTTCATCCTGAATATAGATCATGGTAACGCCAATCCGGTTCAGTGTATTAATCATAAAGACGGTCAGCTGCACCCCTGCCGATAGCAGGATTGTACCATTGCCCGAATAGACAGACTTGCCCAGATGCTGCCCCGTTTCTACATTATCTATACTTACGTATCTCATCAGCAATCCCCTTTGGCTTACAATGATAGATACTTCATGGAACCCCATCCTGCCTAATGCCCGAAGCGGTTTATATTTTTATTTTAGAAAAGAACAGGCTGGCGCAAATATCCTTCCAGTTCCAACAGAAGCTCCTTGCGATCCAGTCCTCCGCCATATCCGACCATCTGACCATTCATGCCAATAACCCGGTGGCAGGGCACGATGATCGACACGGGATTACGGTTATTCGCTCCACCAACCGCGCGAACAGCTGATGGACTGCCGATATGCACAGCAATCCATTTATAAGAGACTACTTCACCATATGGGATAACCTGAAGAGCCTGCCACACCTGACGCTGAAATGCAGTTCCCCGCAAATCCAGCTGCAGATCAAACTCCTGACGTTCACCGGCAAAATATTCATGGAGCTGATCGATTGCTTGGCCAAGCCGTGATGACGAATGGATAAGCTCATGATCACCATACCATCGGCTGGACCAGCTGGACAGACCAGCCTGCGCCTCACTATAGGTTTTGAATTCCAGATGACATAATCCATGCTCCGATTGCAGCAGTGTCACCGGGCCAACCGGTGAGTCCATTTCGGCATAATACAACGTGGTTCGCGACTGTTCATTTTGCGGGATTACTGGTTCATGCAGCTGCTCGTCGGTCACGCGGATTCCTCCTCCAGTATCCTTTTTGCTTCGATCAGGCGTTCGATTACCTCCTGCTCTTGCTCGCACTCCAGTCCACGCTCTATAGCTGATAGCGCATCGGGACCCCCAATCCGGCTCAGTGCCCAGGCGATCGTGCCGCGAATCATCGGACGTACATCCTTGAGCAGCATTTCGGTCAGACGGGGTACTGCACTTTTATCCTTGAAATTACCAAGAGCGATAATCGCATTGCGCTGGATCGGATTTTTGCCGCGCCAGGCGGCGGATGTATCGCCAAACTCCTGCTTGAACTCTTTGTTGCTCAGATCGAGCATCGGCAGCAGCAGCGGTTTGGCCTTTTCCGGATCAGGACGCAGATCTTCCTGATGGTTCCAGTGTTTGCCTTTATTTTTGGGACAGACGATCTGGCAGGTATCACAGCCATACAGCCGGTTACCGATCTTGCGCATATGCTCATCCGACAGCATTCCTTTGGTCTGCGTCAGAAAAGACACACAAATTTGCGAATTCAGCTGCCCAGGACCAACGAGTGCTCCTGTTGGGCAAGCATCAATACATTTGGTACAGGTACCACAATCCTCGGTTACCGGCGTATCCGGCGGAAATGGAATATCCGTAATCATATCGCCGAGAAAGATCCAGGAACCGAGAGTAGGCGAGATTACCGCGCAGTTTTTACCGAAAAATCCAATGCCTGCACGCTGGGCTACAGCACGGTCCGAGAGTGCTCCAGTATCGACCATGCTCTCGATTCTCGCTTCCGGTACTCGTTCATGAATAAAATCTTCCAGCCGCTGCATCCGGTCTCTCAGCACATAATGATAATCCCGGCCCCAGGCCGAGCGTGCCATGATGCCCCGATACTGACCGGGCTCCGAACGCCGCGGATTTTCCATTTTGGAATGATAAGTCACCGAGATGGCGATGATGGAACGTGCGCCTTCCAGGGTTAGTGACGGGTTGATTCTTTTCTCCAGATCCGGTTCTTCAAATCCGGATTCATAACCTTTGCGCCGGTGTTCTTCCAGCACTTCTTTCAGAAAAAGAAAAGGATCGGCGGTCGTAAAACCGATACCGTCAATTCCCAGCGATGGCGCAGCTGCCTTGATCTCAAGCTTAAGCTGTTCCCATCTGGATGTCGGACTTGGTATCATATATTCCTGCTGCGTCACTCACTGTCACCTCCTGCCGACTGTTGTCAGCTATCTATTTATAATTATACCTGATCCAACTGGAAATACGTCTAAAAAATAGAAAAACACACCTGCATCCCCCACGAAGCCGGAAGGCAAGATGTGTCCATATATACAAAACAGTATGATGTAGTCTGTAGTTATTCCAAATTTATCTCTATAGTATTATGCGTTAGCTGCGACAATGCTTAATTTTTCGTACGTACGAAGAATTTTGCTTTCATCATAGCCAAGAGCTGCATACAGTGGCATTACCGCCTCGTTATGCTCGTCTCCTGCGATCATAATTCCGCTGACATTACGCTGCTGGAAACGTTTTTCCATTGCTGCGACCAGCGCTTTGCCAATTCCTTTGCCTCTCATATCGGGATGAACGGCAATACGGTAGTAACAACCGAAATTGCGGTCAATCGTACCAATTAACAAGCCAATAATTTCTTCTCCCTGCTCCGCAACCATAATCAGTTCGGAATCCCAGGACAATTGTCTCGCAAAAGGTCCCATAGTATGCTCATAGCATTCTTCCGACAGAGCTACCTGCAGCAGCTCCTTCACAAGGCTCAAATCACTTAGCTTAAAGGAACGAATTTTCATGATCCAAACTCCCTTTTCATCAGCTTGATAAATACCGTTTCATTAATAACCCCTGACAATCATGTTCCAACACAAAAAAGAAGGACATCTGCGTAGACAAGCCATACGCCCTACATAAAGAGTTGTGTAAAATCCTGCTGTACAGGAAGACGATAAGACGGCAAAAAAGCGCAAATAATTGCACAATATAATCTCAATGTTAATTAAACCACAATTTTCGAGGAAATACATCACTTTTCTTATGAAAGCGCTTCATATCTCCGTTTTCCGTCCATTTGCTCTTAGATATACAATTATTATGAAGAAATCGCTGCGTATGAATATTAATTGCAATCAATAAATATTCATTGCAAAAGTGAAATCTTAAACTGAAATTATATTAGCAACAAACACAAGTATAACACTACCATGATCATGTCACTATACTTTTTGTCATAATTAAGCATTATGGCTTATATTATGTCGATAAAAAATAGCTTTACTGGACAGCAGACTCATTTGTGCAGCAAAATTTTTACATATTATATTTACCCTTTCTTGATTAATGTTCCTTCTTATTCCATTTATATCCAATATCACTATTTCATTAATATATGTACATACGCTACCCATTCTTTCTGATTCTGCCTGTAATGAAATGTTTATGTACGATTTTTAGGGTTCAATGCGTGATTTCGGTAATATAGAAATAAAAAATAAAATCGCCCGGATCCCTTGCCAGACGGACTTTCTAAACACAAATGTTGCTTTAGTCCGAAATATACGGTTTAATAGAGACAGTAACATGTTTATCTACATAGGGGACTTCTTTTATCGGTATTCCCCAATCCAAATCTCAGGAGGTATTTTACGATGGCATTCGAACTACCAGCATTACCGTACCCTAATAACGCTCTGGAACCACACATCGACGAACAAACGATGATGATTCACCATGATCGTCACCATAACACATACGTAACCAACCTGAACGCTGCTCTGGAAAGCGCTCCTGAACTGCAAAGCAAAAGCCTGGACGAACTGATCAGCGATCTGAACAGTGTACCTGAAAATATCCGCACAGCCGTACGCAACAATGGTGGCGGACACCACAACCACAGCCTGTTCTGGGAAGTAATCGGTCCTGACGCTGGCGGCGCACCTACTGGTGAACTGGCAGCTGCAATCGATAGCGAACTGGGCGGCTTCGACAAATTCAAAGAAGATTTCGCAAAAGCAGCAACTACACGTTTTGGTAGCGGTTGGGCTTGGCTGGTTGTCGGCAAAGACGGCAAACTGGCAATCACAAGCACACCTAACCAGGACAGCCCGGTAATGGAAGGTCTGACTCCACTGCTCGGTCTGGACGTATGGGAGCACGCTTACTACCTGAAATATCAAAACAAACGTCCTGATTACATCTCCGCTTTCTGGAATGTAGTAAACTGGGATGCTGTAAACGCACGTTACACTGCTGCGAAGTAATCGGAAGATCCCCTTTCTTACGTAACAGCAAATAACGCGACATATAGACGAAAAGCTGTCCTGTTCATACAGGGCAGCTTTTTTGTGCTTTTTCGGATTCCTATAGTGTTGGAGTTGATTGCTTCATTCACTCTAGAGTTAATTGCTTCATTCACTCCGGAAAGGAATAAGAGCACGTCCTCCGGTTAAGCCTGGAGATCCTTCGATAGAGGGAGAAAATGAAGATCTCCAGGCTTAAATGTCGTCCTTGCTCTTATTTCCTTTCCTGCGTTATGAGATTATGCATCATGTGCAAGTTACTAATATCATCAGGTAGCTCCACCATGTAGAGATTCGCATAACCGGTACGGTCGCTGGTGAAAAAGAGTTTGCGGCCGTCCTGACTAATTCGCGGATAGGCATGGACTTTGGGTGAATGGAAGCTGCAGCGCAGTTCGCAGAGTACATACGGTCCGTGGTATGTTCCATCAGG
The DNA here is from genome assembly GCF_000346635.1 of Paenibacillus shenyangensis. NCBI lineage: Bacteria > Bacillati > Bacillota > Bacilli > Caryophanales > Paenibacillaceae > Paenibacillus > Paenibacillus shenyangensis. Next base: position 173,182 of record NZ_AOIG01000009.1, on the reverse strand, counting down.
CAAAGCTCGCCAGAGATTCAGGGTCTGCACGTTCTCTCTGCCGTCAGTGATCGCCTGATACTTGCCGTCCAGATAGGCGTGATGGATCGCAAAAGGAATCTCCTGCTCCTGCTGATCCGATTGATCGTAGCGGATACTTCCCCAGAAGGATGTGCCGCTGCTTCGTACTCCCTGATAGGCGATTGTCTCGCCGTCGCTAAGGAAATAAGGTCGGCCGACGATTTCGTCTGCTTCGCTTTTTGCCCGGACTGGACTGATCTTGCCGCTTCGTCGATCCATACTCCAGATAGAGGGATCTCCCAGCTCCCGGCTGTCTTCCTGATAGAAAGTCAGCAGCCAGGGATGAATCGGAGAAGCCTGCACATGGGTAATCATCCTCTGACCTTCGTGGACAATCTCTGACTGTCTGGTGTGAAGATGAACAGCAATGATCTGGCTGAATGACGAAGAGGATTCCGGTATCCGCTGATCTGCTGCTTGCTGATCTATAGCTGCATCTTCGTTATCTGTTACTTCATGAAATGTATCGTGATCATTCCGTTTTCGGGTAGTTTCTGGATCGTGCTCTGCATCATTTTTGGCAAATGGCTGCTGCCGGATGCAGGTTAGTACCGACTCCCCATCCGCAGTACAACTAATATTGCCCATCCGAAAGCCTTCGGGGCAGTGGTATTTGACCCGCTCGCGAAAAGAAGTTAGGTCCAGCAGCGAGATGGTATCTTCTTTTTGCAGCAGTGCCTGCTGACCATCCGGGGTCAGGCATACCTGCAGATCATCATTATTTGTGTAGGTAGTGAGCTGTGTCATCTCCCCGGTCTCCAGGTGGATCGAGAATAGATTGGCGCTGTTATCCCTGTCGGATACGAATAACAGACGTCTGCCTTCGTCATATAATCCATTCTCGGTAAAGTACAGCTGGCGGCTGTGTCCCCGGTAATCGGTCAGCTGATGTACTTCGATACCTGTCAGCCGATCCTGGTACTTTTTCCACTCCGGAGCCCATATCGTTCCTTTTACCATGGCTATTGTTCTAGACATCCTGATTCTCCTCCATCCTGCTGCAAAACAACCGTAGAGGCTGTTCTGCTCTCTCTTCTCTAACGAGTACCCGGCTCCGAGAATAGCTAATCAGTTACATCTTCTCCATATTACTGCTTCCGGTATATCAAAAATCCCTGCCGAGTGTATCCGGCAGGGATTCATCCTATTTGTATGGGTCTATCTCATTTATTTCTCTTTGAAATACTGCTGCAAAATCTTCAGGAATAGATTGGGAAAAGCGTACTTTTCCATGTCTTCCTGGCTGATCCAGCGATAATCGTAAGCAAAAGCTTCACCGAGCAGCGTACTCGGTACAGCAGCATACACTTCCTGCTGTTCAGCGACCTGGCTGATCGGATCCACAATATCCGTTGCAGCACTTGCAGCCAGCTGCTGACGAATATGCTCCAGACTCTCGGCTGTAGCTCCGGACAGCTTGATATCGAGCGTCGCCTGCTCCGGTTCCTGTACCTTGTTCAGCGGTGGCTGGCGATCAGAAATATCCGTCTTCGCATCATTATGCAATGCGGATGCAGATTCTGCTTTTTCATCAGATAGTCTGGTCAGCTCATCAACAGAACGAGAAACGGATGCGTCCTGCTCGATCTGATTGTCTACTGCATTGGCTTCGGTACAGAGGAATACCCTCATATACCACTGAATATGGCTAAATGTGTGCTCGGCTGTCATCCATGCTTCTCCGGGACGTACCTCTACACCTTCATTGTGCAGCGCCATACTCAGCCGCTGCATAGCAGCTTCTTCGGACAGATTCGCTCCGGCGCCGGCTTTTTTGGATTCTTCTGCAATCACATGCGGCAGCTCCCACATCCGAGCCAGCAGTCCTGTCGCTGGCCGCTGACGGATCAGTACTTTGCCGGCATGCTCTCCTTGGCCTTCAATAACAGCCAGCAGACGATGCTCTGGACGCGGCGGCTTGGCTTTGGTCTTCACGGGCAGCTGCTCTTCCATGCCATTGATCCGTCCCTTGCAATGCTTCATCACCGGACAGGTCAGACAGTGCGGAGACTTGGGTGTACAGATCAATGCCCCCAGCTCCATCAGAGCCTGGTTAAAGTCGGAAGCTCTGCCTGCAGGAATTAACTCCCCGGCCAGCTTTTCCATCTTGATACGGGTTGGATTTTTGGCGATATCATCTTCCAGACAGAAGTAACGTGACAGTACACGCATCACATTGCCATCAACAGCAGGTACCGGTACATTGTAGGCAATACTGAGTACGGCACCTGCCGTATAGGGACCAATGCCCTTGAGAGCAGATATTTCTTCCGGTGTATCCGGTACAATTCCGCCGTGACGCTCCACTACCTGCTTGGCAGCAGACTGAATATTGCGGGCGCGTGAGTAGTAACCCAGCCCCTCCCAGCATTTCAGCACTTCTTCTTCCGGGGCATTGGCCAGAATCTCGACGGTCGGGAACTTCTCTACAAAGCGTAAAAAATAAGGAATGACTGTATCTACGCGGGTCTGCTGGAGCATAATCTCCGAGATCCAGATATGGTACGGATTCCGGCTGCGCCGCCAGGGCAGATCCCGTTTGTGTTCGTCATACCACGCCAGCAGTTCGCGGCTGAAGTAACGTTTTGCTTCCTGTTCTGCTGTTATATTGGACATTCTGATTCTCCCTTGTTAAGCCTGTATTCTCTCTACGACAGCGAATGCCGAAGCAATCTCTGTCTGATGCGAAATGCTCAAATGTACATGATAGGCTGCCGCTCCACCTTCCAGATCAAGCCTGTCCCAGGCGGCCTGAGACAGCTGGACGACCGGTTTGCCAAGGGCATCCGGCAGTATTTCCATATCGGTAAAATTAATCGTTCGACCAATTCCGCAGCCAAAAGCTTTGGTGATCGCTTCCTTCGCAGCGAAGCGACCGGCGACGAATTCATTTAACTTGGCGCCTTTGGTTCTGGAGATGGCGAGTTCCTGCTCTGTCAGCACACGGTTCATGAATTTCTCTCCCTGTGGACCGCTGATCAGAATGGACAGCCGTTTGATCTCAAGTACATCATGCCCGACTCCATAGATCAAGGTTGCTCTACCTCCTGCATGATTGGATTTCTTTATTGTAACAGAGGTTACGGGATAAATCTCCAGTACCGGATGTATTCATCCAAGTCTTCTTTTCCTCATCAAAAAGGACAGCCCTCCCACGATGGATAAGGCTGTCCCCTTTGGATCTTGTAATTCTTTTATTTCATTTCACAACACCATAGGCTGCCTGATCTTCAGATAACTCCCTGCCTTACAGCAGCTTATAGCAGTCTATTGGATAAAGATATTAAATACCCGGAATCGGATCGCGTTTGTGTGCTGTACGCTTGTAATACGACTCCAATTTTTCCGCTACTGCCGGAGCAATGGTTTTGCCTTCCAGATAGTCACTGTTGTCGGCATAGCTGATACCAAGTTCAGTCTCATCCGTCTGATTTTCCCACAGACCTGCTGTAGGAGCTTTGTCCAGAATAGACTGAGGAACGCCCAGATGAGATGCCAGCTGACGTACCTGACGTTTGTTCAGGCTGCTCAGTGGTGTAATGTCGACTGCTCCATCACCGTATTTGGTAAAGAAGCCCGTGATCGCTTCGGAGGCATGATCCGTACCAACGACCAGCAGATTCAGTGCATTGGCGATACCGTATTGAACTACCATACGTGTTCTGGCTTTGATATTTCCTTTGGCCTGTGGAGTGATTTCTTCCTGCTCCAGCTGCGGCATCACACTGTTCACGATTTCTTCGATCGCATCTACGCCTTTTTGTACATTGGTCTCGACTTTGTACTTCATGTCAAAAGCTTCAGCAGTTGCATAGCTGTCATGAATATCGACCTGGGAACCATATGGCTGGAACACACCAACCGTTTTGTATTCCTTGCCAGTCGATTCACTGAGCTCGTCTGTTGCGCGCTTGCACAGTCCGGCAGCGACTGCGCTGTCGATTCCGCCGCTGATCGCAATCAGAAGTCCGTTGGAACCGGATTTCTCAATGTAGGACTTGAGGAAATCCACACGTTTGCGAATCTCCGCGTCCGGTTCGATTGTAGGTTGTACTTTCAGGTCATCAATAATTTGCTGCTGCATACTCATATTCGTCATCCACTCCTTCGACTATTCTGATCTGTCCTGCGGCTGTACTGATCCTGTCTGCACTAAAATGACAATCTGCAGCAGGATATCACCTGGTGATATCACCAGCACAGCATTCATTCTATTTATATATACCCAAAACACAAACATCCTGCAACCATCACATAAGGTGACAGGTGCAGGATGTTCATTACAAAAAACGGATGATTACTGGCAGTACTTCTCGAAAGCATCGTTCAGTGCTGCTGCAATATCTTCAGCCGAATGATTCTCGATCTGATGACGCTCGATAAAATGAACCAGTTCGCCGTCTTTGAGCAGTGCAATCGACGGGGAAGATGGTGGGAATGGAGCAAAGTACTCACGCGCTTTGGCAGTGGCTTCTTTGTCCTGACCAGCGAATACTGTATACAGATGATCCGGCTTCACGCTACCCTGCAGGGCATGGGCAACACCCGGACGACATTGTCCAGCTGCGCATCCGCAGACGGAGTTGATAACAACCAGTGATGTACCGGAAGCATTATCCAGGCTCGCTTCTACCTCTTCAGGTGTGCGCAGCTCGGTAATTCCGATGCTGGTCAGCTCGTCACGCATCGGCTGAACCATATCTCTCATATATTGATCAAATGACATGGACATCTTATTCACTCCTTACTTTTAATAAGCATTAACTTATATTATACACAGGTTGCCCGATAATACCAATGAACAGAACGGGATTCCTGCGAAATTTTCTGAAATATACATTCAAATTCATGTACTACGAACCTTGCTATTCTCTTTATCAGAGAACAGTCGTAATTGTCAGCTTGGCTCTTCCGGCTCCGTTTCCTTTGATCCAAAAGCATGAGAGAAAATAACAGAAAAAGTCGTTCCTTCCCCCTCTACCGAATCGACTACGATACGCCCTTGGTGACGCTCCACAATGCTGAGGCACAGGGATAATCCCAGTCCCGTTCCTTTGGACTTGGTTGTATAAAAAGGCTCGAACAACTTGTCCAGCTTCTCCTGCGGGATGCCCGGTCCGGTATCACGGATACGCATAATGACCTCGCTGGCTGTGGCTTCTGTCTCGATAACCAATTCGCCCTTATCCTCCATTGCTTCCATGCCATTGCGTGCCAGGTTGAGAATCAGCTGTTTGATCTCTTTGGAGTTCAGATCCAGCCGTGGCACATTTTGACCGGGGATAAAGGTAATTGACTGTCCACGCAGGTTAGCATCGGCCCATAACAAGGGCAGCAGTTCCTCGATAATGGCATGCAGACTGTAGAGCTGCTTTTCCACGATTCGATTCTGCGCCAGGGACAGAAAGTCATTGATAATACTGTTCGCACGATCCAGTTCATCCATCACAATCAGATAATAATGATCAAGAGACGATGGACTTTTCTCACGCATTAATTGGAGAAAACCGCGAACGACAGCCATCGGATTGCGGATCTCATGTGTAATGCTCGCAGCCATCTTGCCAACCAGGCTAAGCTGTTCGACATGACTCAGTTCATTGCGCAATCGTTCTACCTCCGTGATATCCTGAGCGATAATGACTGCACCAGTCAGATTATGATCCGGTAACTGGTGAATTGGCGCGACACTAATATAGAAAGTTCCGTATTCCAGACGCATCAGTTCATTATGAACATGCTGTTCCTCCGACATGCGGCGAATAATACTTATCGTCTGCTGCAATCCAGGAGTAATCGTCTTGTCATCCAGATGCAACAGGTTAATACCAAGCGCTGTCTCGCGTGTAATATCGGGCACCGATCGCCGGAGAATCTTCAGAGCATTCTCGTTAATCGCCGTAATCTGTCCGTCTGCATCAATAGATGTAATCATCATAGGTGCAACATTCATAATCTGACGCAGCTTCTCTGCTTCCGTAATGACACGGTTGGACAGATTCAGCATTTGCTGGTTCAGTTGCTTGCGTTCCATGATGCGTTCTATCGTCTGGATTGAATAACTGCCTGCAACAATCGCCGCTCCGACAATAAACAATATTACCCACCAGGTGGCCGTATCCAGATTGTGCAGCCGCATACGAAGAGCTGCAGCCAGCATTGTCAGCATGGCACTTAACAAAATAAGCAGCGCTGTAATGAGTCGTTTTTTGCGAAGTGAAGATTGAAGGAATAGAGGCGAGCATAGTGCAGCAGCAGGGTATAATAACACACCACTATGGACGAGAAAGTCAATGGCTCCGCTACCCGAACCAAATACAAGATACATAAGCGTCTCCAGAATGAGCAGCAGAACTCCGCGTGCAGCCCCTATGTAGAGCACTCCAATTACCAGAGCTACAAGGCTCATCTGAATCTCGAGTGTAATTGCACTATAAATGGAGAGTATCCAGCAGACCACAATGCTAAACGCAGACGAGAGCACAAGAATCGGGGAATATCCCCGCCAGGTCAATCGTACACTGTGCAGGGAGTCATCGCCGCTGCGTTCCACGATGTTCGAGAACAAAAACACGGCAGATCCTACAGCCAGCATTTGCAGCAGGATTTCCTTCACTGCAATAATAATGATGTGCCCCTCCCTCTCTCTCTGTCGTAATTCGATTAAAGCATAGCAAGCCAAACATTACAATATATAGTATGTTGACCCAGCATTTTCAAACCACTTATACAATACCCCTAATAATACCAATTATAAACAGAATCGTTGCGCTCCGGCCTTTTCCTTTGCAACGAGATGCCGAAACTGCCGAAAACCTTGAAGATTAGCCGTTTTTCATCCTGTATTAATGGTATATTAAAATAGTAAGTTATGACATCAGATAAAAAGGAAAGATACCATTTGAAATACGATATTATTGTAATAGGCGGCGGCTCTGCAGGTCTTATGGCCAGTGTAGCTGCCAGCGAAGACGGTGCCAGCGTACTGCTGGTGGATAAAGGCAACAAATTGGGACGCAAGCTGGGGATTTCCGGCGGCGGTCGCTGCAATGTAACCAATGCCAAAGAAATTGACGAGCTGATCAAATACATTCCCGGTAATGGACGATTTCTGCACAGTGCTCTCGCTAAATTCAGCAATACGGATATTATGCGTTTCTTTGAAGATATGGGTATTGCCCTCAAGGAAGAAGATAATGGGCGTATGTTCCCGGTTACGGACAAAGCCAAAACGGTTGTGGATGCACTGGTAAATCGGGTGCGCGCCCAGGGCGTGGATATCCGGGTGAACAGTCCGGTAGCAGAAGTATTATACGAAGATGGACAGGTATACGGTATACGCCTGCGCTCCGGCGAAGTCATCCGCAGCCGTGCAGTGATTATTGCCGTAGGCGGCAAATCTGTTCCCCAGACCGGCTCCGAAGGAGACGGCTATCCATGGGCGGAACAGGCGGGTCATACTATTACCGAGCTGTATCCGACCGAGGTGCCAATCACCTCGCCGGAATCTTTTATCCAGAGCAAAGAGCTGCAGGGATTGTCCCTGCGTGATATCAGCCTGACGGTATGGAATCCCAAAGGTAAAAAGCTGGTCACCCATGATGGCGACATGCTGTTTACCCACTTTGGTATTTCCGGTCCGGCGGCTCTACGATGCAGCCAGTATGTCGTCAAAGCACTCAAAAAGTTCCCGGTCACTTCGGTACAGATTACTCTGGATATTTTCCCGGACAAGACAGCCGATGACATCTACCGGGAGACCCTGCAGATCGCTGAACAGGAATCCAAAAAAGCCATCAAAAATGTGCTCAAAGGTTATATTCCCGAGCGGCTGATCCCGCTTATTCTGCAGCGCGTGGGTCTGCCCGAAGATCTGACCTACCATAACATTCCAAGACAACAGTGGATGGATATGGCCCGCCTGATCAAGCAGTTCCCGATTGCAGCCAATGGTACACTGTCACTCAAGGAAGCCTTTGTAACCGGCGGCGGTGTGAATCTCAAGGAGATCAATCCACAGACGATGGAATCCAAATTGACGCAAGGACTGTATTTCTGCGGGGAAGTGCTGGATATTCACGGTTATACAGGCGGCTACAATATTACAGCGGCTTTCACTACCGGTCATACTGCCGGCAAAAGTGCTGCGGAAGCTATACACGAGTACAGCAAGTAATATCGGATGAATAGCCATATAGTAATGAAATAAACGATCTTTCTTCTATAAATAGAAGAATGTCGTAACTGTTCAAGGCAATCACGTGGTCACTTCTGATCGATTAATCATCAAAAGTTATGATGCTGAACAGAATACAGGTTCCGTTCTTGTACAAGAAAGAATAATAGATTAATCAAAAAACCCTTTGCACTTGCAGAGGGTTTTTCTTGTCAGGACTATATTCAATACCGGTCACAGTAAGCATCTGACTAATTCTTTATGAGTAACCTTTTGTTACTCTACTGTTCAGAGCTTCATTTAAAATCAAGTTTATCCAGCCAGCAGGTTATCCTTGCCATCCATAAGTACCCTGCTGCTCATTGAGGTAGCGAATCAATGCTTCCGTGTAATCTGTTTGGATCATATTGAAGCCCCGCTCCCGATGCCACTGCCAGCCCTGTTCGGGATCAATCAGCGATGCTCCATCCGTATGTCCGCCGCAGAGTGAATCCCACATCGTATTCACCCACAATCGGCAATTCCGCTCTCTGATCTCCTGCAGGACAGAAGGTTGAATCAGTACACTATCTTCCTGTTCAAAGCAGATCTCCACCGCCTGCGGACGTATCCGGTCAAACAGAAGCTCCAGATTGTGTACCAACGGCTCATTGGTGGAGTCCAGAATATGCATGTACAGCGGAGGTTTTATTTTATCTCGCAGAAAATACTGCACCTCTTCCGGAGAATCATTGCTTTTGAACAGAACATGATCTACCGTATCGGTACGCAGCAGTGCAGCATATACTTCTTCGCGGATATCCCAGCATTTATCAAGGTTTAGCATCGCTTTGCCACGAATCAGGATCAGTGCTTCTTCCAGGGTAGGAATTGTATAATTGGTCAGCGGCTGGCAAGGGCCGCCCTGATACTGACGCAAACGAAGACTTCGCAGCTCGGCAATCGTCATATCGGCTATCCGGCCTGTACCATCTGTCATCCGGTCTACAGTCTCATCGTGCATCAGCACCAGAGCACCATCGGATGTACGATGTACATCAATCTCGATCATATCTGCCCCGGCTACAATTGAATACTGAATCGCTGCCAGCGAATTTTCGGGTGCCTGCTTCCAGTTACCACGGTGTGCAGCGACCATCATCCGTCCACGGCTGTCGAGAAAACTGGCCATAATCTCTTCAATTACAGGTCTATACTCTTCACGCCAGATCGTCACGGAATCATCTCTCATCGCATTTAGTCTCCGATTCATATATTCACTCATATCCTTAAAGGTAATTGTTGGCAAATGACTTTCTATTACTCTACCGCTCCAGCGTTAACGGGAATGGATATTTGTGCAATCTCTATGTAAAAGCTTCAAAACAGTTACCAACAGTCTATGCACAAATTAGGACTAGATATCAACTGCTCACCCCCAAGTTATCAACATGTTATACACAGCCTGAGGATAGATTTCAGTAAATTCCTGCCATTCTATACACAGGCAAATATAATTATGCAGATCGTTAAAAGAGTAAATACTTGATTTTCGCCGTTTTTTATAAATACTTTGTATATTTCGAGCAAAATATTCATAAAAAACACCCCTTCATTAAAAGTGTTTATTTATACACAACGTTATCCACAAATTATATCCACTTATCCACAAAAAATACACAGATTGGAATCCAGCTATTTCCAGTTATTTTTATCTTATAATTGTAAAAAAATAGTTATCCACACCCTCTACTTACGCTTTTACGTTCTCTCAGTCTCTCTACATAAATGCAATTTAAGATTTAAATTTAATATTTAAAATGCCCGGCATTGTGACAAATCACATATTCTTCTAATTTAAATGGATATAAGATAAAACTAGATTAACGTTCCGCTTTTATCACTTTAACCAATAGATTCTATAGAACTCATCATCAGAAAGGGTGACTGTATTATGATTAATATGTCTCTGAACAATACCGAACAATCCATGCATCTATACCGTGTTTTCGCCAAGGCCTTCAAAAGTTTAAGTGAACATGCTGTCGCCGGAAGCAAAATCGAAGGCTTCAACTCTACTGCCTTTTCTGTCATGGAAGTATTATATTTCAAAGGTGCACAGCCTATTCAGCAAATCGGAGCCAAACTACTGCTGCAGAGCGGCAATGTAACCTATGTTATCGACAAATTAGAGCATGGCGGACTTCTGCGCCGGCATCCATGCCCTACCGATCGCCGTGTAATCTATGCCGAACTGACCGATCGCGGACGCAATATGATGGATGAAATCTATCCCAAATATGAAGAACGCCTCAGCTATGCGCTGGGTGGTTTGAATATGCAAGAAAAGGAACAGCTGATCTATTTGCTCAAAAAACTAGGTATGGAAGCTGAGCGTCTGTCCCCTGCTGCGCGTAAGTAAGCATTTACGCAACACTTCAGGATATCCAAAAAAGCCATTTCTGTTTCACTAGCCGTCATACAGGCCGGGAAACGGAAATGGCTTTTTATATTAGCGAGATGACGAATAGGTATCTTCAATCAATCGTCCCTGTTCCAGCGTAAGCTTGCGAACTTCAGGCGCTGCGAACAACTCCGGCTCATGAGTCACAATCAGCAGAGCAGCTCCCTGACTCACCGCTCTGCGGCATAAATAGAGCAGACGGTCTATGGTAAAGTAATCAGCTGCCGAACCCGGTTCGTCAAGGATGTACAGCGGACGTGGCAGTAAGAACTGGCTTACTGCTGCCAGCAGACGCTTCTGTCCTCCAGCGAGGCTGTATGGCGAATCGTCACGCCGCTCCAGCAATCCTGCAAATCTCAGCATGTCTTCCGCTTCCTTCTCGTATGAATCGGGCAACCTATCGCGTGGACGCAGATTCAGATGTGCGCGGATCCCATAGACACACTCCTCCCAGACGGTTGCAGCTACCCATTGATGATCCGGATGCTGGAATACATAACCGGTATCTGCAGCTCGGTCGTAGATGGACTGGCGGGCTGTATCCTTACCCTTACGATAAATACTTTGTACCGGCGGCTGCAATAGACCTGACAGCAGACGAGTTAATGTAGTTTTGCCAGAGCCGTTGACACCGCAGAGCATTACCATTTCTCCCGGATACAGAGCAAATTGTACATTGGCCAATGCCGGACGAAGAGCGCTAGAATAGCTGTACGTCAGATCGCGAACCTCTACGACAGGCTGTCCAGATACAGAAGGTACAGCCGCATTCCCCTCCGAACGGCGTAATTCACTCTTATCTTCCTGCATTCCGGCAGAAGCAATAGAAGCAGATAGATCGGTTGCCTCATGTACATAAGTATCCGCATACGTGTCTGTATTGGCGTGTTCACCAGCTGGTTGTATAGCAGCCTTTTGGTCAGCAGCCTGGTTAATATCGGGCGGTAAAATATACAGCTGCTCCAATCGTTCACGATGATGCAGCAGCAGTTCAGCAGGTGTTCCTTCCAGAACGATACGTCCTTTGGCTAAAATGACGACCCGACTGCACTTCATCACCGTCTCATCCCAGCGGGCAGATGCAGTGATTAGCGTCCCTCCGGCCCTATGCCAGTGTTCAATAATATGCAGCAGATCCTGTTTGCCCGCCGGATCGAGACTCGCGGCAGGCTCGTCCAGAATAAGCAGTTGCGGCTGCAGTGACATGACGGATGCCAGTGCGGTACGCTGACGCTGTCCACCCGACAGCTGGTGTATATATTCATGACGAATCGGTTGCAGATTCAGTGCTTCTGTCCATTGATCGATGCGGCGGCCGATTTCCTCTGCCGGAATACGCAGATTCTCCGGTCCAAATGCAATCTCGTCTTCTACCGTACCTACTACCAGCTCGGCATCCGGGTCCTGTCCCAGCGAACCCATATGGCTCGCCAGCAGACCCGGCTCTGCCGAACCCGGGTCCATATCATCAATACGTACATTACCTTTACGCTGTCCACCAGCAATCCTGGGCAGCTGGCCGTTCATTATCCGGCAAAGTGTCGATTTGCCACTGCCGCTAGCGCCGATAATCGTCAGCCATTCTCCTGCCTGAACATCCAGTGAAATCTGTTCCAGCGTAGGAGAATCACTATCTTCATAAGTATAGGATACTCCGCTCAGCTGCACGAACGGAATAGGTTTTGTAGGCATTTTAGCGTTCTCTCGAGAAGGCTGCAAATCGGCGCAGCAGCCCTGTTTTGCCAATCGCTTTGCCAAAAATAACCGTCAGCATTCCGCACAGAATTACGCCACTGGCGATACGTGCGATCATGGCGATGCCCAGTACAGTCATCCCCCATTTGGAATAACCAAACATCTGGATTGCCACCAGGAACCAGATCGGTACCATTGCTCCACCGACGAGCATCATTACACCCATCGACCAGCGGCGATAGCGCAGCAGTCCGAAGATCAATTCCGCAACCACCATATAACAGAACGCCGCCGCCAAAGCCGAAGCAATTCCGTAGGATGTACCAACAAAGCATTGCACCAGTGCACCCAGTGCATAGGTAATTACAGCTGTACCCGGCTTGCGGATAATATAGTAGGCCAGCAGTCCGTAGATCATATACAGACCGGTAATACTGGACGTCATAATCGGACCACCGATACTGCTAAGCAGTTGATTCACCCCGGACAGGTACATGGTCATCACCGCATTGGCAGTAGCCAACAGCGCCATAAGCACAATCTCCATGGTGGTAAACGACTGCAGCGTCTTATTTACACTGCGATTCATTACATTACTCATATCTAGACTTCGCTCCTCAAATCGACATTGTTAACTACAATTAATAATTTAGGTTAACAATAACAATAAGTCAAATTTTTATTTGTTCTTTTGATCACATGAATTCTCCTCGTCACTATAATCAGCAACCTTTATCCCTATTTTACAAGATGATATACAGCATTATCGTGATCGCTATGCTACCGCTCATCCAATATAGCGCCGATGATGGCAGAACAAAAGAATGATAAAAGGTACGGTCCGGGTAGGCTCCGAATCCTTTGGCTTCCATAGCACCTGCAATATGCTGAATACGGCGAATCGAACCAGTAAACACTGCTCCCATATAGTCTTTGGTTTGCAGCAGTGCAGCCCATCCACGGGCTTTGCGCTGACCACGCAAACGACGAGCCGCCAGTGCCAGCCGGGCTTCCTCGCGCAGCAGGGGCAAAAAGGTCAATGCAAGTGCCAGTCCATACGCAAACCGATAAGGAACTTTTAATTTCAGCACCAACGCGCCTACCAGTTCACGGTAATCGGTCGTTACAGATAGCGCTATCGAAGTCAGACACAGAATAAAAATACGCAGCGTCATCACCGCGCCATATTCCAGTCCTCCGGAAGTCAGCTGCAATGCGCCCCATTGCCACCAGATATCCCCTTCTCTGACCGACAGCATGGACAATCCAAAGTACGGAATACCTATCGCAGCCAGCAGCCTGATCAGTGGTCCACTCACCAGCTGACCGGAACCTATAGCTATGGCAATCCACACTACTGCGAATAACAGCAGCTGCGGCAGTGCATGTTCAATATGGACAGCCAGCACCGAGATGCACAGCAGCATAACCAACTTGGTCAATGGATCGATCCTGTAGAGAAATCCACGGGACTCCGGTTTGTTTTTCGTTACAGTCATGTATTTCTATCCATCCTTTCTCTCCACACCACATCCGCCACTTTATCCAGCAAGCGGAACATTCATATATTGACGAAAAACATCTGCCACGTCAATCCCCTGCATACACTCCTGGTACTGCCGATGTCCATTCATCAAAAAGAGCGTACCCCATAATGCATTACGGGATACGCTCTTTTTGCGAAAGGAGATGGCTAACCTATAGGTAGCCAGCAATCAGACGACGACAGACGATTTCTGTTCCGAGCGAGTACGTTCAGGGAGGTTGCCGCTCTGATGAGAGACCACTTCACTGCACAGCATCGAAAGCCGTTTGCGAATTTCCTTGAGTTCTCCGATACCTGTACCGGTGATCATGTATTCCTCACCGTTGGCAGTCAGCATATTCTCGGTAGTGAGATGTTCCAGTTCCTGCTTCACTTCGCGATCCCCTACACGATAGCCATGACTCTCCAGAATCGGCTGCATATCGTTGATCGTCAGTTTATGCTGAGTAGCCTGGTGCAGCATATGAATTCGAATAAAAAGATTTTGTACCTCCGCGTGCATATACTCTTCTCTCCTTCCAGTGATGTGTTAAGTATGAAGGCCGTGTATCCATTCCTGGCTAAGAGTTCGTTCAAACAGGGATATAGCCGCGGCAGATCGAGCCTTTTCTGTCCTTAAGGTATTCATGCTGTACTTACCCCTGCCGCCCGTCCGGTAAACATATTCAGCAACCTTTATTCCAAATTTTACCTTACAAGCTTAAACGACCATTTTGCGATAGACTACACCGTATCTTCATTTGCAAAAAGACCTGTGAGCTGTATACTATCCCTATGCGCTGTTCTGCGATCATTTCTACAGATGCAGCCATCATGTATACAGTCTGTCGGGCTGTAAATTTCATATCGAAAAGGTGAATCCCATGTTTGAAAATATAGCGTATTCCGGTTCTCGTGAAGAACAGTACAGTATGGCACTCAGCCAGCTCAAAGGCCTTATTCACGACGAACCCAATCGTATTGCCAATCTGTCCAATGCTTCTGCACTGCTGAAGCAGTTCCTGACCGATACTAACTGGGCAGGCTTTTATCTGTATGACGGTAAAGAACTGGTACTTGGTCCCTTCCAGGGTCTGCCGGCTTGTATTCGTATTCCGCTGGGCAAAGGGGTATGCGGGACATCCGCAGCCGAGCGCCGTACCATGCTTGTTGCAGACGTACATGAATTCCCGGGACATATCGCCTGTGATGCCGCATCCAACAGCGAGATTGTAGTTCCACTGGTCAAAGACGGCGAGCTGATTGGCGTGATCGATATCGACAGCCCGCTCAAATCCCGTTTTGACGAACAAGATCAAAAGTTCCTGGAAGAGTTTGCTGAGATCCTCGTTCAGTCCTTCTGATTAAATATTGTGCAGATAACAGACAGTCCGGTTCATATTTCGATGAATCGGGCTGTTTTTATATCCAGTTTCTCGCTTTCGCTTCCATTTTTCCCAGTCCGTTGTCAGCTGATGCCATACTTGCGCAAATTTTATTTTGTATTTTTATCATCTATAATGAAGATATGGCATTTTATTTTACATAATATCAGGAGGGAATAAACCGTATGTCAAAAATAATGACCCGTTCCGAAGTCCCTGTCTCCTCAACCTGGAATATAAGTGATCTCTATGCAACAGAATCTGACTGGGAAAAAGATCTGCGTGCTCTGCAGCAGCTTGCCGAAGATATTCAATCTTACAAAGGGCGCCTTGGTGAATCAGCGCGGACGTTATACGAATGTCTGGAACAAGAAGAATCCCTGATGCAAAAAGCGATGAAAACTGCCAATTACGCAGGTCTTCAGCAATCCGAGGACGGAACCAATCCTGCCAATATTGCCCGTGCTGCCCGTTCCGGCGATGTACTATCCGCTGTCTATGCCCGTCTGACCTGGATTAATTCCGAAATCCTTGATCTGTCCGAAGGCATTATTAATCAATATGTCGCTGAATACCCGGCACTCGGCGTATATGAACGCAGCCTGAATCTGCTGCTGGACACGCGTCCGCACCGTCTGTCACCCGATGTAGAAGCAACACTGGCGTCGCTGGGCGAAGTGACCGGTGCGCCTTACCGGATCTATCTGCGCAGCAAGCTTGCAGATATGACATTTGACGATGCTGCCGATCAGCAGGGACAGGTGCAGCCCGTTTCTTTCCGGCTGTATGAGAATGCTTATGAAGTATCGCCGGATACAGAACTGCGGCGTAGTTCTTTTGCTTCCTTTACCAAGACCTTGCGTCAGTATCGCAATACGATCGCCGAGACCTATGCCACCGAAGTCAAAAAGCAGATCGTAATGTCCCGTCTGCGCGGCTATGAATCAGTCACCGATATGCTGCTCCAGCCCCAGCAGGTCACACGCGATATGTACAATAATATCCATAATGTGCTGCTCCAGGAGTTGGCACCGCATATGCAGCGGCTTGCCCGACTCAAACAGCGCGTGCTGGGACTGGATCGTATGACATTTTGTGATCTCAAAGCGCCGCTGGACCCGGACTATAATCCATCTGTATCTTTTGCAGAGGCAGCAGATACGGTCAAGGAAGCCCTTCAGATCATGGGACCGGAATACATGGATATTATGGAAGAAGCATTCTCTTCCCGCTGGATCGACTATGCAGATAATGCCGGTAAATCAACCGGTGCCTTCTGCGCCTCCATCTATGGGGAGCACTCCTATATTCTGATGGCATGGGCAGACAATATGCGCAATGCATTTACGCTGGCACATGAACTGGGACATGCCGGACACCTGACTCTGGCTGCACGCAATCAGCGCCTGTCCAACTATCGTCCATCACTCTATTGTATCGAAGCTCCATCTACCATGAATGAACTGCTGCTGGCAGATCACCTTATGAAGAGTTCACAGGACAAGCAATTGCGCCGCTGGGTTATTTTGCAGCTGCTGAGCACGTATTACCATAACTTTGTCACCCATCTGCTGGAAGCCGAGCTTCAGCGCCGGGTATACGATGCCGCTATGCATGGACAGGCAATTACGGCAGATTGGCTGTCTGCTACCAAAGGCGAAGTACTGTCCGGCTTCTGGGGAGACACTGTCGAGATTGATGAAGGTGCCCGCCTGACCTGGATGCGTCAGCCTCATTATTACATGGGACTCTATCCATATACGTATGCTGCCGGATTGACTGCTTCGACAGCAGCCATGCAGCGTATTCGTGAAGAAGGACAACCCGCTGTAGATCGCTGGCTCACTGCACTCAAAGCAGGCGGATCACTGCCTCCACTGGAACTGATGCAGTTGGCTGGTGTAGATATGTCCGGTCCCGAGCCTATTTCCACCGCTGCTGATTATGTGGGTTCCCTGATCAGTGAACTGGAATCACTGTACGAGTAATTCGCACGATTCATAAGTAGTTACATCATTCTGTCGATTGCCGCACTACACACAGACGTGTTGCTTTAATAACTATCCTAAAAACTGACGATTTGATTACCTCTATAGCTGCATTATGATCAATTCGGCTATCGAGGTGTCAGTCATCAGTTTTTTGTTATACTCTCCTATTTTTTTGTTCTTTTATCCATTGCTTATTTTTACTTTTTGTCTCTAAATAAAGATTTTTTTCGAAAAAGGGGTTGATTTATGAAAAATGTGTAGTATCATTAAAAAAGTAAGTAACAAACATTTACATATAATCGAGGAGGATTAATCAATATGTCTACTGAATTTATGAAAGCTCTTGAGAACCGCCGCTCTATCTATGTGATCAGCAAAGAATCCACTATCGAAGACAGCAAAATCCAACAAATCGTTGAAGAAGCTGTTAAATATACACCATCTTCCTTCAACTCCCAAAGCGCACGTGTTGTTGTACTGCTGGGCGAACAGCATGATCGTCTGTGGGATATTACGACCGAGACACTGCGCGGTATCGTGAACAACGAAGAAGTATTCCAATCCACTGCCGACAAAATGAATATGTTCAAAAACGGTTACGGAACTGTACTGTTCTTCGAAGATACCGACATCATCGCTAACCTGCAAAACCAATTCGAAGCTTATCGTGATAACTTCCCGCTGTGGGGACAACAAGCTAACGGCATGCTCCAACTGGTGATCTGGACAGCTCTGGAAGCAGAGGGTCTGGGTGCTACATTGCAGCATTACAACCCAATTATTGATGAAGAAGTAAAATCCACGTGGAACATCCCTGCTCAATGGCAAATGGTTGCACAAATGCCTTTCGGTAAACCAGCTGCTCCTGCTGGCGAGAAAACCTACCAGCCTGTTGAAGAACGCGTAAAATTCTTCAAATAAGATAAAGTTAAATCAATCTTTCAATATTAGCTTCCTATAAATAAGCATACAAAAGCACCTGCTCTCTTCTGAAGGCAGGTGCTTTTGTATGCTTTTCTTCTATATTATCAAGTATCCGGTAGGGCCATTTCGTTTCTATTAAATAGATCCTTATCTGTCCGCTTGCCCGGTTCACTGTCTAGATTGCATAGATATCGAACCTGTAGCACTCTATATTTTAGTGAATACTCAATCTCCTACTGTACTGCCATCCTGATACTGGGTACGAATACGCAGTACATTGCCGTCTTTGTCCAGATCCAGACGTACGGTTGTACCTTCCAGCTTTTCATTATCCGGATCTTTTTGTGCTTCATATTGAGCGGATTTGGTATAAGTCATCTCTTTTTCACCCTGCTTGATAACTACCTGTGTATCGGTCTGGGATACATACATACCGACGATATCCTGTTGAGAGTTATCCGCATCGTCTGCTTTGTCAGCAGGCTGGGCAACAGTGATGCTACCATCTTGCGCACTCAGGGTTACACTAATCTGCTGACCCGGAAGGTCTGTAGATGGCGGCAAAGCAGATGCTGGCTCGTACGAGTTACTTTTCGGAATGATCAGCTGTTTGCCGTTCACATCCAGCGTCATGGTATCTTCATTCTCCGCTACATACTTACCAACTACATTATAGTCTGAGTCGGGATTGCTTTTGTTGGGATCGGAAGAATACTGACGATAATCGGTTTCCGTAGTCTGCGGATTCGAGTTATCCTGTCCGGTATCATCCGGTTTGGACTCCGAGGCACTCTGTGCGGCAGAAGTCGGATCATTACTTTTACTTCCCTGTGTATCGCTGCAGCCTGCTAGTACGCCGGATAGCAGCAGCCCAGCAGCTGCGCTCATTGTTAAAGACTTCATCATCTTGGCAAGCCCCTCTCTGTAATCTCCGTTACGGGATCAATTTACACACTCACATGTTCCTTTACCCCAAATCCGGGTAGTTCCAAACCTTAATTACAAGGGCTGCATCGTCTGAGACAGTCCAAAAGCTGCGGCCAACTGTTCAATAGCGCGCATCCGGTTATGAAATCCGTACATAAGCGGCAGCAGCAATACTTCTTGCACTGCATAATCTGCTGCCAACTCTTCGATGCCTTCTCGTACGCTATCTGCTGTACCTACAATCATCCGGCGGCGATTACGGGCAATAACTTCCAGATCCTTGGTCGAGTAATCATGCGACTCAATAGTTGCCGGAGACGGAAAAAAGGGTAGGCGCTGTCCTTTATTCTCCGACATCAGCAACCAGTAATCCCAGCTGCGTGCCAGCTGCTCAGCCTCCTCCTCTGTATCCGCAACCGTAACGAAAATACCCACCATCCCTCGGGGCGCCGACAAAGCAGTAGAAGAACGAAAATTAGCCTGGTACTGCTGCATTGCAGCACGTCCAACAGATGATGCATTTATAAAATGGGCAAAAGCCAATCCGGTTCCATGATCTGCCGCCAGTTCAGCTCCTCCGCGGCCGGTCCCCAGCATCCACAGCTCGGGCTGCGTATCAATCACCGGCGTTGCTTTGAGACCTGGAAAGCGATGATCTGCAGGTTCCTCGTCATTCAGATAGCGAATCAGATCGATTAGCTGCTGTTCATAAGGAACCGTTTCGGTACGACCTTCATTCAGAGCCTTTTTGCCGATCCGTCCCGCACCGGCTGCTCTGCCGGCTCCGAGATCAATTCGTCCCGGATGTAGTGCCTCCAGCATACGGAAATTCTCTGCAATTTTGTAGGCACTATAATTGGGCAGCATTACTCCGCCCGAGCCAATACGAATATGTTCTGTCTGATTCGCCAGATGCATCATCAACAACTCCGGATTACTGCCAGCAAGCGGCGGCAGATAATGATGTTCCGACACCCAGAAACGGTGATAGCCCAGCCGATCTGCAGCACGTGCCAACTCAGCCGTTTGCTGCAGTGCCATCCGGTCATTGCTTCCTTCATCTACAGGAGAGTAGTCCAATATTGATAGTGAAATCATACATGATTCCTCCTTTTCCAACAGCAATGTCCATTATTTTCCATGTTTCGCAATATCGAATATGTGTTACATTCCCATAGGCGTATAGATTCCTAAATACAGTTATTATTTTTTACGATTCCTAAAATATTATCAGCAACTAATTCTATATAATCGTGTATAATGAATCAAATGCGTTTTACATAAAAAACCAGCAGAGAAATATTCAACCTTTCCATGCTGCAGGGGGGCTTTTTTCACCGTCATCTATTGCTAAATTCATATAAAAAAGGAGCTACTCATGAATATATTTAAGAAAGTAAGTATGTTATTTCTTACTTTAACCATTTTGCTGCCCGGTTTGTTTGGATTTCACTCTGCCTATGCTGCGGATGCAGGTACTACTTCAGATTCGGCAGTAACTGCTGCACCATCAGATACAGGAACAACTGTACAGTCTGACACGTATGGTCAACCAGGCGGAGGCACTGATAATCCCCCTGGCACATCTACGCCACCTACTGGAGATACGGGTACCCAACCTCCGGTTACTCCCGAGGTCCCTGCAGCTGATACATATCAGAACATTATTACCCGGATATTTCTGACCGATGCCAATATGACTGAAATTGATGGTCAGGTCAATCCCGATACGCAGATCGATCCGGATGCACCGGTCTATCTGAATTATGAGTGGGCATTGCCGGATAATGGCTCTTTCCACAGCGGATCTACTTTTGAATTCGATCTGCCAGCCGCTTTTCAATTATACAATGATATCAATAATGTCCCTCTGCAGTTCGAAGACGGAACAGTAGGCAGCTTCAGCGCTACACGCAGTGGGCATGTCACTATGACATTTAATGATACGATTGAACAATACTCGAATATTCACGGAACGATGCAGTTCCGCACTGCATTCAGCCAGGAGATAACCCATGGCAGCACCGAGGTACAGATCCCGGTACCGCTTAACGGGGATTCCAATTTTATTCTGGTCTATTTCAAACCTGACAAAGGCACATCGATCAGCAAACGTGGACAGGCACTGGATCAGGATCATATTCAGTGGACGATCGATGTGAATACGACCAAGGAAAAAGTCGAAAATGCTGTAATCACCGATCCTATTGCTGCAGGCATGTCTCTGGATACAAGTTCGGTTCAGGTACACGAACTGAATGTCAATGTCGATGGAACAACGACCCGTGGACAACAGCTGACTTCCGGTTACCAGTTGGAAGCAGATAGCAGCAGCTTCAAGCTTACCTTTGACCCGGTAATCCGTTCTGCCTATCGTATTACTTATGTGACCGATCTTACGACAGACACACAGAGCAAGTTCACTAATACGGCATCTTTTGCCAGCAACAAAGGTACACTGACTGCCAAAGCAGAAGTTTCTGTAGAACAGAAGTTTCTGACCAAAAAAGTAGAAAACTATGACGAGCAGACCGGTATTATCTCATGGTCGATCGGCTATAATCTGAACAGCCGCTCTATTCCGCAGGACCAAGCCGTACTACAGGATCGTTTTAATGCCAGCCAGAAGCTGGTCGCTGATTCGATCAGAGTCTACAATGCCAACACGAATAGTCTTCTGACAGAAGGTCAGGATTATACGATTACACCGTTTGCCATCAAGAGCGGTCGTACCGGATTCGATCTAAAGTTCCAATATGCTATCGATTCTCCCTACACGATCAAGTACCAGACCCAACCTGTTAATCGTGTAGACAATGATGAGAAAGTAACCAATACTGTCACTTCGGGTGGAGCAAGCGGAAGTGCCTCCCAGGTGATCAAAAATGTTGTCTTTACCAAAAAGTTGGTGGATGCCAACTATATTCGCAAAGAAGCAACATGGATGCTGAGCCTTAATCGTGATGGCTATCCAATGTCCAATGTAATCATCAATGATACTTTCCCGAATGGCGGACTGGAATTCCAGCCGGATTCTCTGCAGATTCTAAATTCGGACGGTAGCGAATATCCTGCCTCCGACTATAAAGTGAGCAGCGAGAATGGACGATCCGGTTTCAAAATTACGTTTAATGAAGATATTACCGCTCCATTGACGATCACTTATCGTACTCTGTTCGATGTCGAATGGAAAACAAACAAGACTGACACTTCCTTTTTGAACCGGGCGCAGCTGTCCTGGATCGAAAATGGAAAAACACGGACAGATGATGCAGAAGCACGCTTCTGGCCGGATAGCATGACTCTCAACAACGGTTCCAAAGATGGTTCGTACAATGCGACCACCAAGCAAATCACTTGGAACATCAAAGCCAATTACAGCAGCCGTCAGCTGACCAATGCTTATATTGAAGATATGCTGGAGCCGGGTCAAACCTATGTGCCAGGTTCACTGCAGGTGAATCATATGAACCTGCTTGGTGTCTGGAACAGTGTAACCCGCGGCAAAACAGTCGCTCCATCTGAATACAAGACCATACTCCCTGCTGCAGGTGAAGATGGCGGCAAGCTGCAGGTACAATTCAATCAGCCGATCAATTCGCCGTATTGGATTACTTTTAAGACAACAGTAGAGAATCATATAGTGAAGCCAACGATTCGCAACAATGCGGTGCTGCACAGTGATCAGGCTGTCTATCCATGGGCTGCAGCGGTTAGTATTCCCAAAGGTGGAGAATATGTATCCAAGACCGGTACACAGGATGGCGACAAAATCTACTGGACTGTCTATATCAACCGTGGACAATCCTATGTAGAAAATGCA
The DNA here is from genome assembly GCF_000346635.1 of Paenibacillus shenyangensis. Taxonomy (NCBI): domain Bacteria; kingdom Bacillati; phylum Bacillota; class Bacilli; order Caryophanales; family Paenibacillaceae; genus Paenibacillus; species Paenibacillus shenyangensis. The sequence continues at coordinate 150,233 of NZ_AOIG01000009.1, read as the reverse complement.
CGCATTATCGATCAACCGACGCCTAACCAGATTTTGCTGACCGACTCCTTTAATCTGTACTCGGCTAGTGTCGCGAGTAACGGTGGGTTAGCCAAAGGACCCAAACTGGTACGTGGTACCGATTATAAATTAGCTATTACTTCAGGCAGTCCGGAGAAGTTCGAATTGTCCTTCCTGAAGCCGATCCGATCCGCCATGATTCTGGAATACTCTTCCATGATCACAGCAGAAGACAGAGAACAGATTGGTAATACCGTACAATTTGCCGGAGATGGAATTACATCCGGCACGATAGATACAACCAAAGAAATTACGGTACGTACTTCTTCGGCTTCCGGCACGGGAACAGGCGTAGTCGGCAACCTTATCGTAAGCAAGGTTGATAAAGACGATCCTACATTACCGCTGGAAGGCGCAACTTTTGTATTACAGGATGCTGCCAAAGCCAGACCTGCTATCAAGTTGACGACTGACCCGCAGGGACGTGCTCTGTTTACCCGATTGCTATACGGCAAGTATACGCTTCAGGAGACAAGTGCTCCTGCCGGTTATACACTGGATTCCACTGTACACACAGTGACGATTAATTCCAGTATCAAGCAGTCCAATAATGCGGTATTCCTGACATTAACGAATACCAAGCAGCCGACAGTACCTCCGGGTACACCTGATAATCCAGGTACACCGGGCAATCCAGGGACTCCTGATAATCCGGGAACCCCAGGTACACCAGACAATCCTGGTAATCCAGGGACACCGACAGATAATAAGCCGGATAAAGACAAACCAGGAACACCGTCCAATCCGCCAGGAGGTACAACTCCACCAGGTGGTACGACACCATCAGGCGGTTCACCGGTAACAGAACCGACGATTCCGGTTGCAGATGATCCAACACCATCCGGTACGGTTGATCCAACACCTTCTAATCCGTCTGTTCTGCCGGAGACATCACCTCCGGTACCAGGTAACCCTGCTGAACCGGATATGCCAATTCCGGATGAACCTGTACCAAGTGGTACCGTTCCACCAGCACCTGCCCAACAACCGGATATCCCGGTCAATGATGAGCCGGTACCAAAAGGAACAACGCCACCTGTACGTACTCCATCCCAGCAGCAGCCAATGCTGCCGCAAACAGGAGAATCGAGCCGTATGCCATTCTGGCTGACCGGTGCAGCCCTCCTTGTAATGGGTGTTGTACTCCACCAGGTACAGTCTGCACGCAGACGTTCTGAAGGACGCGGCGGTTCAGGAAAATAAACAAATAGTATTTTAAATAAAAGCACCTGTTGGTTGTTCGATGAATGGATATCATCGCATACAGACAACAGGTGCTTTTTATTGTGTATTTGTATCGGAAGCAGATGAGGAGCTTGTGCATTCCGCCCATTCATTGCTTAATGGCAAACTACACTACGATACAAGGCTAGATTTTCAGCATGTAACTGAGATCGGAAGCCGGAGTCGGATACGCATACAGTACTTCCCGCATCTGATCGATCGTCAGGTTGAGCCGGATCGCTATGGCAAAGTAATTAAGCATCTCATCCGCTTCACCACTTAATATATGTGCTCCAAGAATCTTTCGTGTAGACGTATCAATAATAATTTTGGCCATGGCTGTTGGTTCATTGGTCCGCTTGTACGTATACCAGGTAGACGTATCAAATGTATTGACTGTGACATGATCACCCAGCTTGCGGGCTTCCTCCTCACTTATGCCGATCGCACCCAATTTGGGAATAGTAAAAGCGATGCTCGGCATTTCCCGATAATCCGGTTTGCGTGTATTGCCGTTAAGCAGATTATGGGTAGCCACCTGCGATTCCAGACTGGCAAGCGGTGTAAGCGGCAGTCCGGGAGAGTCCGTACAGTCTCCTGCAGCATACACGATAGGATTGCTGACACTCTGCATGTAGTCATTGACACGAACGCCTTTTTTACTGAATTCCACCTTACCTTGTTCCAGCTGAATATCCATAATATTCGGCATTCTTCCAGCACCGTGGACGACCAGTCCGCATTCCAGACGCATTTCCTGATCTTGCTGGCTGGCCTGTATGAGATAGCGTGTCTGATGGTTCGCTCTATCAGCTGTCCGGGACTCTGCATTAGCTGGTGATGAATCGGATTCTGTTCCCTCTTCCAACTGTTCAATAGACTGCAGCGATGTGTTCAGATGGATATGAATACCAATATCACGGCTTCGCTGCATCAGTTCCTTCACCAGCTCCGGATCGAATCCCTTGAGCGGCTGCTCATCCTTATGCAGAATATGTACTTCTGCACCTGCACGGGCAGCAATATGGGCAAATTCAAAGGAAATATATCCGCCACCTACGAATACAAGTGGAGAGGGCAGCTGCTCCAGATTCAGAAAGTCATCACTGTTCGCCAGATACTGCTCTCCTGTGACTGACAGAGGGGCTGGCTTGGCACCGGTAGCGATCATAATATGTCTGCCAGTCAGACGATGACCATCTACTTCTATGGTGTCTTCACTGACGAACCGGGCATGACCATGAAAAGTATGAATACCTGCATCCTTCAATTTCTTTTCGTGGGCACCCGGGATATAGTCCGTAAATGTATGCTTGAAAGCCATAAGATCCGGCCAGTTGATCCGGACACTATCTTCTAGCCCTTTACCGACCATCCGCTCGGTATGATCAACGAGCTCGGCAGCTCCAACCAGTACCTTTTTGGGATCGCATCCGCGCAGGGCACAGGTACCTCCGTACTCCCTTGAATCTATAATCGCAACTTCCCAGTTTTGTTCACGACATGCCTGAGCGGTAGCTGCGCCTGCACTGCCGGTACCGATTACAACAAGATCAAAAGTCTGTTCCATGGATTATCGCCTCATTTATATGAATTCAAGTCACTGGTTAAAGTCACTCTCCTATTCTTTTAAACTTCAAATGACAGCCGCAATCGGCTGCACCTACTTTGCAGGGTCACGCAACAACTGATTCGGCAGTCATATGAATCGGTTACGCCTGTTCGAACAACATATGCGACTATTCAACCAATTTTGCGAATATCCGATCTATTCTGTCATAATATTGAATTTCTTACCTTTTCAGTCTTTCTTTTTATTGACGTACCGTGTTAAATTGTAAAAATAATCTAATAAATACATAATAGAGGGGTTACTCACATGAAGAACAAATTACTACTGACTCTGATGCTCGCAGCATTGGTCACCGCTTCCTCCGCACTGCCTGCCAGCATGACATATGCTGCTACAGACGATGCACCTGACGGCAGCTATACAATGGATCTTACTACCGATGCCGATGCAGCGGATAATACAGCAACCGCTGAAGAGAGCGCAGATACCGACACCTATGGAGATGAAGACACCTGGGCTAATGCTGATCCTGTATTGGTGGAAGAAGCATCATCCTTCCTGGATTATTCCGATCAAATGGAGCCTCTCTTCTCCTATGAGACCAAAGCATGGGATGCCTATAATATTAATGAATATGTGAAAAGCTCCAACCGCAAACAGGAATACAAACTGATGACCTACACAGTCGTACCCAACTACACCAAATTCGTATCCGGCATCAAACTGATCAAACCCAAAAATAGCGAACTGGCCAAAATTCATGCCAAATATGTAAAAGGTGCCTATCTGGAACTCGAAGGATTCGTACTGTACAAAAAATATGTATCCAGTGCCAGACTCGATGATGTCATCCTCAACAAGTCCAAAGCCAAACTGAAAGCCGGCGGCAAACTGATCGATCAGTTCAATAAAGAGATCGACAAATACATTACCAAATTCGACGCGCTGCAATAATTCTCTGTATTTTATAATATCCTACTCATATACCAAGGAGCGAATAGAATGTTCACCAAAAAAATGTTATTTGTGCTGGCTTTTTCCTTATTGCTGACCAGTACCAGCCTGTTCTCTACCGGCGCTGTCTATGCTGCAGACGACTCGGCTTCCAACAGTTCCGTTTCTACGGAAGATACTACCAGTGAGGATCTCAGCGATGATCTGGCCGAAGATTATGCCGATCTCGACCCGGCACTCGCAGCAGAAGCTACCCAGCTGCTGGACTATCTGGATCAGCTCAAAACGATTGCTTCCTATGAAGACAAAGCGGTAGATACCTATAACTCTTTCCGTTATGTTACATCGTCGAATCGTAAAAAAGCTTATGCAGCCATGAACAATACTGTAGTTCCTAATTACACCAAATTTGTTGTCGGTCTCAAGCAGATCAAACCCGAGACACCTGAACTTGCCAAAATTCATAATCAGTATGTCAAAGCCGCTTCCCTGCAGCTGCAGGCGCTAACTTTGTTCAAGAAATATGTATCCACTCCCCAGCTCAAAACAGCTACTCTCAAACAGGCTAACCTGAAGGTCGATGCAGGTATCAAAATGTTGAAAGTATACCGGGATAACATGGATGATTATTTGGAGAAATTTGAATAATAGGCTATCATGATGAACATCTAACAGCATAATATGTTGCCCAATAAAAAGCCCGGATCATGCTCCTCCTGTAAAGGAACAGCTGATCCGAGCTTTTTGCTTTGCAATATTGGAGATTGGTTAGGATGAAGACCGTACAGTATTAATACCTTGTCTTACTACATTTCCATCTGTGACAGAATCATAACAGCGGCACCTACAGATACAGCATTTTCCTGTAGAATCCCTCTGGAAAAGACCGGTTGCAGGCGTTCTTCTCCATAGATCTGTTTTTTCGCAACAGCGATAGCCGTATCATAGTAACCCGGGTCCGCATTGATCAGCGCACCGCCCAGAATAACCTTTTCCGGCTGCAGGGTATTGATCAGATTGGCGAGTCCGATACCCATATAACCGGCGGATTGATTAAACAACTCCCTCAGAACGGTATTGCCGCTTCGCAGTGCATCGACCAGCGTATCAAAATGGATCTGTTCCGGCAGTAGAGGCTGTCCATCTTTGCTAAATTCCAGTCCTATCCGGCTCCGCTGACGTACCTGCTGCTCCAATGCCTGAATAGATACATAAGCTTCCAGTGCACCGTAATTGCCCTGCTCCTGCAGCCGCGCACCACCAGCCTGTACAACCATCTGTCCGACAGCACCCTCTTTGTCCATCGCTCCGCGTACCAGCTGGCCGGAGGACAGAATTGCCGAGCGAATTCCTGCTCCGGCATTAACGTACAGCATATGCTGTATATTGCTCTCGCGCATTGCCCAGTGTTCCCCGATCAATGCTGTGTTCGCTCCATTATCCAGCGTAGCCGCAAGACCAGTACGTTCAGTCAGCATCTTGCAGATACTTACATTCTGCCAGCCTGCAGCCGGAAAATAGGCTGGATTCAGGATCGTTCCCTGCTCATGATCCAGCGGACCGACGGCTCCAATGCCGATTCCCATAATGCGCTGACGGCTTAGATGCCGCTCCGCCAGTGCTTCCTGAATACGAGCTGCTACATAATCGGCCAGCACTGCCGGTTCCATCTGTTCATCCATCTGCCAGCGATGGGTATATAATGCGTTCATCCGCAGATCATATAATCCGAGCACCGAATAAATACGTGAAATATCCAATCCGAAAATATACCGATGACCGGTGTTCATCCGGTATAATGTCGGTCTTCGGCCGCCTGTAGACGGACCAAGGCCGGATTCCACAATCCATCCTTCATGCAGAAGTTCATCGAGCGTCCTATTCAGACTGCTGCTCGTAATATCGATATCTTTCATCAATTCAAGCTTGTAAACATCATCCTGAACGGCTATCCGGTCATACACCTGCCGTTTTAACGTTCGGGTTGTAGTCTGATACACAATCATTCATTCTCCCGTCCATGGTAACATTGGCTGCACGCAGCACCTAATTCTATTGTATCGTCCGAACTGACGAATAACCACCCGTATCCTGTAAAGACGGATTAGCGAATCATTATAGATACTGCATTTCGTTCTAAATAGATGGCAGATCTTCCATTTTCTTTCCAATCTGCCGATAAGAATATAGAACACAACTATACATAGTTTCAAAGGAGATAAAAATGAAAAAATATCGTCTACTTGCAGGAATACTCAGTACTGTACTGCTATTCTCTGCCATATTTACCTTACCATCCCTGGCTGGAGCAGAATCCGAAGCAGATTCTTCATCAGTCCCGGCTATTACGTACGAAGACATCCTAAATCATCCTGAGCTGCAGACAGAGTTAAAACAGTATCTGAGCGATTATCGTGAACTGGTAGAACCGGATATGCTGGATGCTTATGATGATTACGTATACTATCTGATCACCAGTATAAAACATCGGAAGTATGAGGCTTTGGCTGTTAAAGCTTACGAAAAATGCCGGGTGGACTCGGTAAAGACACGTGTGCAATCCTACAACGGTATGACCCGGACTGTTATCCCCAATTATCAGAAATTTATTGATTTGATGAAAACAATAAAGCCTGCTGAACCTCAAATCAGTAAACTTCATCAACAGTTTATCAAGGGTGCGACTCTACAGCTGGAAGGCTTTAAGTTACTGCAAAAATACTTCAGTCAGGCGAAACGTAATGACTCTCTTTTTTATAAAGCTAACGATAAGATTCGTTCAGGCAAGAATATACTTGATAAATACAACGTAGCAATGCTAAATTATGTAGCCCAGTTCTAAGCTTCGTTCTTCTCTTTACAATAACGATAGTTTCGTTCAGGCTTTTGCAGCAATTTGATGCTGCAAAAGCCTTTTTGTATATGGGCCAAATTTGCTCCTTCTCCCGTTTAATGGTAAAGTCTACCTAAACATCTATGTATTATGCAAAAGGAGGAAGATTACATATGAAGAAATATACGCTACTACTATTAACACTGGTCATGAGTACATCCCTGCTTGGATGCACCGAGCAAAGCAGTAAACCAGCAAGTAACAACGAATCAGCAGGCACAAGTGGTACAGAAGCTGCTGCACCGGCAACGACCACAACCGCACCGACAGAGACGACAAGTGAACCTGCTGTTGCCGGCAAACAAGGAGACACTGTAAACGAAGAACAACTTAAAGCAGCGATCGAAGTAGCCAAAAAATACAAAGAAACAGAATACACCATACCTGATTACAAAAATCTGGATCTGGAGTTCAAAACTCCAAAGAAAACAACAGATCCGGTCGAGCTCCCGCCTTCCATGCAGCAGCATTATGACAATCTGCTTCCATATGCTACCCAAAAAGCCATGGATAACAGTTTGCGCAATCGTCTTATTGAACTGCCGCTGCGACTGGCTGTAACGGAAAAGTCTTCTATCAGTCCACAGAATCTTGAATTGCATGCCGATCCGGTGCTCAAGGTAAAAGGTATCCTGGAGATCGATTATACAATGAAAGTACAGCTGGATCGAACCAAGGAACAGCTTCCTCTGCAAGGTACCCTACAGCTGCAGCAGATCGACGGAACATGGAAAGTTATTAATGATGCGTATGACTCTGATGATCTTAATAAATTGCTCACTCGCATGATACCGATCAGCAAACCCCAATAAGTATATATACAAATACACCCGGGAGAGCATAAGACTCTTCCGGGTGTATTTATGTTTGTATCTGAACCTTTATAATATCGGAAAATTTTTGACAGCGTCCTGCTTTGCCTCTAACATGGTGCAGAATTCTCTTGAAAAATCAGTCTGTGATTATTTGCGTGTAACGGTATATCCTTTGTTTTCGAGCAGTTTGATAATACCGTCATTGCCCAGATAATGGGCGGCTCCGACTACAACAAAGTACTGCTGATTGTTGCCATTTTTCAGATAAGCGTCGATCTTGTTTGCCATATTGATATTACGATCAACGAGGATAGCTTTGTGGTATTCCGGCTCGACCAGCGAACTGTTGGTCACTTCCATCAGCGCTTTTTCATCGCCGGTTTTCCACATCTCACCCAGCTCTTTCTCATGATTATCGGCTGGCTGTTTCTGCTTGTCATCAAAGGAAGCCAGTGTGGAGTAGAGCAATTTTTCCTGCAATTCATCGGAGAAATTATTCAGCATCCGAAGCTGCGATTCTTCGGTCTCCAGTCCGATCACCGGAATATCGCGTTCTGCTGCTTTTTTGATAAAATGCAGATCAATACCCAGATCGGCATCATATCCGGAATCATCGGTAGCAAAGGAAGAAACGATCATCTCGGCGACCCATGGTTTGAAGCGGTCCAGTGCACCGGACTTCCAGTCGTTCTCCTCCAGAACCCGGCCAAGCTTCTCGTATGTATAGGAGGAGATGTGATTGCGCAGCGTACTTCCATCATGATACATACCTGTATCCAGTACACGCTTTTGGAAGTCTTCCGAAGAATCTCTGGTAATATCGACTTCTACACTCAGTGAATCGGCTTCGGCAAATGCCTGCTCATATTCCTGACGCAGTGGGTAGAAGCTGTCATCCGCTACATGCATGGAGCCTACCAGATAGACGGTATTGCCATTGCTTTGGACTTCCCACATAAATCCGCGTGCGCCGGTCTGAACAGGTGCTGGCGCAGTTGTAGTATTATTGACTGCTGGAGTATTCGTTGGTGCTGGTGGTGTAATTGTTGTAGGTTCTGTGCTTGTTGTACTGCTGTCTGTAGGGGATGTAGTTGGTGCTGGTGTCATTTCTGCCGGACTGCTAACCGGTTCCTGTACTGCCGTTGCCGGAGCGGATACCAGCTGGATGGTACGGGATTTTGCATTCCAGCTTACCGTGTAACCTGGCAGTTCGCTAAATGTACGAATCGGTACGTAGGTAACACCTTTGATCTGGGTTAACTTGCTTTTGATGGTAAGACTTTTGCCATCGACAACGACCTTAATACTGTCTTTGGTAACCGAGGACAGTTGGATGCCCATGGCTTTGAGGGTAGAGCGGAGTGGTACCAGTGTGACTTGCTTCTGTACAGTCGGTGCGCCGCCGGAGCGATACTCGACCTTATGGTCATTAACTTTGACCACAAGCGGCTGTGCTGCGCCAGCCATCGTTGGTGCTGTAGTGGTCAGCAGACCTGCTGCCAGTACCAGGGTCATTATTTTCTTATGCCAGGATTTCATCGCAAAACTCCTTTTGAATGTTTTTTTCTGAGTGTAAAAAAGCGATTACAAGCTTGTGAATTCCGGCATAGAGGCAAAGCTTGACGTGTCTCTCTAACTATTGCATATCCGCCTGGTAATCACAATATATTCTTGCAGAATAAGAAGATATTGTGATTTGTACCAGGGAATACAGATTCACGTGATAATATCTTATTTACTCTCCTTTATCACTTTGCTGCTCGAAGCATCTACGATTTGGCCTTTAACAGGTTGCATATCATTGGACCAATGAATACGAAGCGATTTCCACGTCATCAGATCCGGTCCATCCGATACCTGGAAATGCATATGTGCTTCGCTGGAATTACCGGAATTGCCCACTTTGCCAATCGGGTCGCCTGCCTGAACCGTATCACCTGGCTTAACGGTAACGGAGCCTTTTTGCAGATGTCCCAGCATACTGTATTCGCCGCCATGATCAATAACGACCATATTGCCGCCAGGCTGCTTGGGATTCATGACACCTACCGGTTCGTTATCTGCAATCGTATTAACTACCGATACCACTTTACCGGCTGCCGGAGCGATTACTGGCTGACCAAAAGCATAATAGCTCTCGTTCTTCTTGGGATCGCCGCTGTAGGACATCCCATCCTTAACCTGTACCAAATCATAGGCGTAGCGCTGGGACTCTACAGCATAGTGATAATTTTGCAGGACGTTGGTGCCACCCCAGAATACATACCATTCTCCGTCCAGTGGCATTCGATACGTATTCTTGCTCAGCGCTTTGTCTGTCGCCGGAAAGCTCTCTAGCGGCTGCAGCTGCAGACCGGCGATTCGGCCTTGTTCATCGATAGTGCCTGTCAGGCCTAGTTTCCCGTTATCGCTGATCCAATTGTACTGCTCATATCCATTCATCTTTGAGATGCCCAGTGAACGGAAAGACTGAATTCCCTGCAGCATGGACTTGGAGGTGGCTTCCAGATCCTTTGCGGATACAAGCTTCTGGAATTCATCGGTCATACGGGCATGAACCTGATCAGTTCGTCCATCCAGCAGCGCCGTGGGAATATCTTCGGCCTGCAGCTTGCCTGCTGCCGTCTCCTGATCCTTATGATTATTATCTGTCATATTCGTTGTGCCTCCATTCTGTTGTGATGTAGTAGAGCCTACTTCTGTACCTGGAGCAGGCTTTGCAGGGTTGGTACTTTCTTGCCCACAGCCAGCAAGCAGTACTGCTGCCAATATACCTGAAGACAGTAAATAATTCGCTCTTGATGTATATACGTTGTTTGTTGATTTCCTGTTCCTAATTTTCATATATGTCCCTCCCAAATTATGCATATACAATGTAATGGATAAAAAGAAAGAGCTGTCTGATATCAAACAGCTCTTTTACAGATGTTGATCCCTATTGGAGCATTTCATATCTGCCTTTTCTATGTGCCAGCATTCCGGATAATGTCTCCTGCCGGAAGCCCTTTATTTCCGTACGACTTTGTAGCCTTTATTCTCCAGCAGTTGAATAATCCCCTGCTCTCCCAGATAGTGACCTGCGCCAACCACGATGAAGTATTCTTCCTTTTTACCGTTTTTGAGATATCCGTCAATTTTATTCACCATTCCGATATTGCGGTCAGTCAGCATAGCCTTGTTGTACTCCGCATTATCGGACATACTGTTGGTGAACTCCAGGAGTGCCTGATCATTGCCGGTTTTCCACATGTCTGCCATTTGATCCATGGCTGTATCCATTTGATCGTAGCTGTCCAGCGCAGTATTGAGATTTTTCTCTTGTAGTTCTTTGGAGAAGTTATTGAACATGCTCAGCTGGGACTCATAGCTTTCCAGCTCAACAACTGGAATCTTGCGTTCTACGGCTTTCTGGATAAAATACAGATCAATACCGGCAGAGGCTTCATAACCAGCTTCCATCGGTTTGAGGGTACCGATCATTACTTCAGCGACCCATGGTTTGAAAGGATCCAGTGCATCCCGTTTCATTTTGTTTTTCTCCAGCACATCACCGAGCTTGGTGTACGTCTCGCTGGAAATATGATCTTTGAGCGTGCTGCCATCCTGGTACATCCCCAGCTGCATAATCAGCTTCTGCTGCTCTTCGCCAGCCGCTTTGCTGATATCTACTTCTACCCCCAGATGATCCGCTTTGGCAAAGGCTTCTTCATATTCTTCACGCAGTGGATAAAAGCTTTTATCCGCCAGATGCATAGAACCGACCAGGTAGACCGTATTGCCGTTACTTTGTACTTCCCACATAAACCCGCGGCCTGCTTGTGAAACTTCAGCTGCCGGAGCGGTCGTCGTACCTGCATCGGTACTCGCAGATACCAGCTGTACCGTACGAGTCCGGGCATCCCAGTGAACACTATAACCTGCCGCATCACCGATAATCCGAACAGGCACATAGGTAACACCATTGATCTCGGTTAGTTTGCTCTGCAGGGTAATACTCTTGCCATTCACCACTACAGTAATACTGTCTGCTGTCGTTCCCTTCAGCTCTGCATCCATTGCCTTCAGTGTAGAGCGAAGTGGTACCAGGGTAGTCTTGTCACTGATTACCGGTGCGCCTGTACCATAATCTACTTTTTGCTCGTCTACTTTGACACTAGCCGGCTGCGGCGCAGCCATAGCGGGTGCAGAAGCAGCGGTCAGCAGACTGGCGGATACGGTCAGGGACAAAAGCATTTTTCTCCAGAGTTTCATTTGCATGGGTGATTTCTCCTTTGAGAGTGGGATGACAGGATGAATGGCTGAAGCTTATCGTGGAGTCTGGTTAGATAAAACGGCCTGTTCACCTGCGGAATAGTACGGCGTGACAACAAGATGAAATATAGATACCTAGTGGCTGGTCATACGATGATTGCTTCTATTTATATCTTGTAGGCTTTCATCGCTTTGCGGATTTCTTTCCAGCTTGGACGCTTGCCATACATCAATACACCGGTACGATAAATCTTGGCGGACAACCATCCAAATATGAAGATGGCAATCACCAGAATAATGAGCGAAATGGTTAGCTCCCACCATGGCATATTGCCAAGCCCGATCCGCACAATCGCTGTTGTTGGCGAGAAGAACGGGATATAGGAGGAAATCTTCATCAGCAGCGAATCCGGATTGGTCATACTGAAGATGCCGATATAAAAAGCTGCCAGCGTCAATACGGTCAAAAGAGAAACCGCCTGTCCCAGATCTTCTGTACGGCTGACAATCGATCCCACAGCCGCATACAGTGTAGAGTACAGGAAATAGCCCAATACATAATAGACAAGACCTAGTACAGCTACTTCCCATGACAGATTGCTGATGTGAATATCAAATTGCGCCAGCACCTGCTGATAGTAAGGCAGCATAAGATGGACGATAAAGACAATGGCATACAGTCCCATCTGTGTCAGTCCTACCAGGAAAATGCCGATGATCTTGCCGAACATCTGTGTTAGCGGCGACACACTGGTAATCAGAATCTCCATCACTCTTGAACTTTTCTCCGCTGTAATCTCCGACGCGATCATATTCCCGGTCATCGTCAGGGAAATAAAGAACAGAATCAGCAGCAGATAGACCAGTATATAATTTTCCATGGTCAGCGCGCCCGACTTGCTATCTGTGCCTTTCATATCATCCAGCGCAACACGTGTCAGACTGACCGGCGTGCCGATTTCATTCAGCTGGGCTTCTGTCAATTGTCCGCTGGTGACCGAACGAACCTTGGCTGTCTGCGCTGCGGCCTGCAGCATAGCCTGAACACCCGCGCTATTTTTCTCGCTGACATAGGTGATAGAAGGGAATGTCTCTCCAGCCGCCGGCTTTTGCAGCTGCAGATACCCATCCAGCTTGCCGGCTTCGATCTGCTGGCGCAGCTTCGCGGCATCTGTCGGTTCCGCCTGCCATTCGATCCGGGTTACCCCTGTTCCTCTGAGCGCGTTCACTTCTGCAGCCCCTGCATTACCGGTATTGTTGGCAGCTGCCGGTTTCGTTGCAGCTGTTTTGTCCGCGGCTTCCTTGATCTGCTCGGCAATCTGCTGATACGAGCCGCTTGCGATACCAATACGAACCAGATCTTTGTCCGACTGTCCGGAGAATAACTGGATAAAATAAGGAATATTCAGGCCTACGACCAACAGCAGCAGCAGCACAAGCGTCGTCCAGCGAAAAGACTTGGTCTTGGTTTTGTTCCGATAGGTAAATCCGATAACTGCACCTAATTTATTCATGAGAGGATCCCACCACCTTAATGAAGATTTCATTCAGCGTCGGTTCTTTAACCTCAAATTGGTCGACAGCTCCTTGCGACATGGCCAGCTGCAGAATCTGCTGGGCTGCCTGCTCCTGTTCGATCCGGATCATGTAACGTCCATTTTCCTGACGTACCACTTCGGTGACTCCTTCGATCGTGTCCAGACCCTGAATTTCGCTGGCAGTCCGTAGCACAACCTTTTCCCGGGGATAGCTGTTCTTGATCTCATTCAGATCTCCCTGCAGCACCGGCTTGGAGCGGCGCAGGACAGTAATATGACGGCACAACTCCTCGACATGCTCCATCCGGTGGGTGGAGAACAAGATCGCCGTCCCTTCCTTGCGCAGCTCCAGCACGACCTGTTTGAGCATCTCTACATTGACCGGGTCCAGCCCGCTGAATGCCTCATCCAGAATCAGAATCTTCGGCCGGTGAATAACAGCAGCGACAAAGCCCATTTTTTGCTGATTGCCCTTGGATAGTTCTTCGATCCGCTTCTCCCGGTATTCCATCGCATCAAAGCGTTGCAGCCAGTAATCCAGACTCTGGCGCGCATCGGTAGCTTTCATACCGCGTAGCTGAGCCAGATACAGCATCTGATCACTTATTTTGACCTTCGGATACAGTCCCCGTTCTTCGGGCAAATATCCCATCATCGCCTGCAGCTCGGTCCGGTAGGGCTGTCCGTGATAGCGAATACTGCCTTCATCCGGATGAATCAGTCCCAGCACCATGCGCATCGTTGTTGTTTTGCCTGCCCCATTGGCTCCCAATAGTCCGTAGATCTCGCCTTCTTCCACTTGCAGTGACAAATGGTCTACAGCGGTATGACCGGCATATTGTTTGACAATTTGGTCCAGCATTAACGGATTCATAAACGTGCCTCCCTGTCTGTTTTCAGATGATGATCCTTAACCCAGCAGGACAGAAGTTCTTCCCATTCCAGTCCGTGTACCTGGGTGGTAATGCCGCTCTTCTCCGCAGTCTGCTGGAGAATCTGCGCATCTGCTGTCAGGATGCGAACCGAACCATCCGGCTTATCATCCCATTCGATAATACCTGGGCACTCCCTCAGCCAGTTCAGCGTCTGTATATCCTGTACAGGATTGATCCATACTTCCTTCCACTGCTGGTACAATTCATCTTTTTCCTGCATACCGCAGATCTGTCCCTGATGCATCAGCACGACATAGTCGGCCAGCCGCTTAACTTCTTCCATTCGATGCGTCGTAATTAGAATCGTCAGATCTCTCTGTTCCATGGCCTGGTTCAGCATAATAATCATGTCTTTCCAGGCAAAAGGGTCCAGTCCGGAAGACGGCTCATCCAGCAGCAGCAATCTCGGCTTGGCTGCAATCGCTGCTGCCAGTTCGAACTTCTGCCGCTGCCCTTTGGAGATTTTGGATAGCTGCACATCGGCCGGTACGTCAAATGCCTGCAGCAGCTGATCAAATTGCTGCTCATCCCAATCAGGATACCAGTAAGCACGAAATCCACCTGCTGTGCGGGCAGTCATACGGTCTTCTTCGCGGGAAGGTTTTTCCGAGACATAGGCTATTTGCTGTCTCAGCTCCAGTGGCATCTCTCCCTGAACGCTCTGTCCAAACCAGCTAATCTCTCCGCTATCTGGATACAGAGTGCGAAGCAGCATATGCAGTAGCGTGCTTTTACCTGTTCCATTCTCGCCGACAAGTGCGGTAATGCAGCCGTGTGGCAGAGACCAGTTCAGCGGTCCCACCTTATGCTGTCGGCGCTGCTTGCATACATCTTTCAATACGATGACCGAATCCGTATCTTCCATATAATAGTTGTCCGATATATGATGAGCTGTCGTCTTGTTCATTATTCATCATCTCCTGTCTACGAATCTGATTCCCTGGTATCCAGTATCTCCTGAAAAAGCTGTTCCAGCTGCTGACGATTCCAGCCCATATTGTAGCTGCGACTGATCATCTCATTCATGAGCTGCCTCACATTCTCTTCGCCCATTCGCGTTCGCACTTCCTGTTCCACACCAGTGACAAAGGTTCCGGTTCCCTGCCTTGTACGCAGCAGTCCTTCGTTCTCCAGATCCTGATAGACCCTTCGTACGGTAATGACACTGCATCTAAGATCAGAGGCAAACTCCCGAATCGAGGGAAGCAGGGTGCCTTCTTCCAACTGGCCGCTGATAATCAGTGCACGCAGCTGATTCTCCACCTGTCGATACAGCGGCTCTGCGCTGTTCTCATTAATTTGTACCGGTATTCTCATGGTTGTTTCCTCCGTATCGTATACTTCTCGACCTCCCTGTGCTGTATTCACATCAGATCACGCTTTTTGGCCTTCCGATCTGTCCACCAGAATGCAATAAACATGGCTGCAATTCCCGCTGCCAGCAGAATCCAGACTATCGGCGAACCCAGTCTGTCCTCAACGGAGATTCGCAGCAGCTGACCCGATATGTTGTTGTGGGTGAATGTTCCTACAGCGCCAACAATAATTAGCACGACCAGCACAATCAGGTTATAGGTACGATATTGCTTGTAATTCGTAGTAAATTCCCAATAAATATAGACGCTCAGCAGCAACAGTCCGATTCCTCCCCAGGAGAGGGCAAAAGCAAAATAACCACTCAGTGTCATATTCGGGATATGCCGTGCTCCAAACCCATATACAATAGTGAAAAAGATAACCCAGTTATAGATAAACATAATGATCATCTGCTGCAGCCTGCTGCCCAGAACTGTAGCAAACGGAATAGGAAGAGTGCGATAGTATGCAAGCAGCTCGGTGTACATATCCTCACGCATCATACGGAAAGCCCTGCGGGAATAATCGGTGCCCAGCATCAGTGCCGAGATCAGCATAATAAAGTCGATCATTCCGGAATCCAGCACTTCGCCAATACTTATAAAATACAGACCTCCTACAAGCAGGCTCATATATAGCATGAATGCAGCAGCCCATACAAACATAATCCGGTTCTGTGAAATTTCCTTGCGGGTTAGCACCCAGCCATTTTTGAAATCAAACATGATTACACCCTCTCTGTGATCATTGTGTATAGTGTGTATATCCTTAAGCACAGTATATACACACTATACACAGTACACAACCCCTTTTTGGAAAATAAATAAAAAAAGTCCCCTGGCAGGAGCTGCCAGAGGACATGTATTTTACAATTTCAGTATGGTTACAATCAATTTCAGGTGGTGCGTGTAATATGAGCGGTAGCCGCTCCTTTCAATGTGCTGATACACGGGTTCATTAAGAGACGGATGAATTCAGTCGAATCAGTTCATCCTCAACAAGAAGCGTGAGTTCTTCTTCGTATCCTCCAGTTATGTGGTATTTTCGCACATATTCCTTCACGAATTTCTTTGGATCCTTAGGCCGGAAAATTCTTGTCATCTCCCGTAGACTTTCCTTGACTTCGTTATGACCTTTAGTTGCCATGGAATTCCCTCCCCAAAACGTGCCTTGTTTTTGAGAACGCCGAAAAGATCCGTGATGTGTAGTGTGATATGAAGTTGTGTCTCGTCTGTGATCTTTTAGCACTTTCGGTAGGCATTTATCCTTAACAATACCCCTGCAAAGTCGTGCTGAATCATTCCGGCTGCCCGCTCCTATCTTGCTTAACAAGGCCGATCTTGCCTGCATAATTCTGGAATCTCTGTAATGACTGTGCCTCTCTGGCGCACTGACTGTTCAGGCATGGCTGTCTACAATCAGTACTTATCTAAGCACCATCTAGCTTTATCATACCACATATTGTGGCGGCATATCATCTTTCTGGCATAAGTTATTTAGCGAAATTGGTTTTAATTTTAGGTAGGACTGCCTCAAAAAGCAGAGATTTGGCAGTAATCATGACATTCTATGCAAATTCGGGTAAAAGACAGTAACCTATCTGAAGGAGAATCCCGATGAACGAGAAAATACCCATTCTAATCTCATCCAATCTGCTTCGTCCTGCTCTGCCTGCCGCCATGGCTGTGAATCCTAAGATTGATGAACAACAGCTTCGCAAAACGGATCAGCGGCTGGAGCAGGAATATCCACGTATCAACAGCTTCCTCGTCGCCCAAAGTGGACAACTGGTATACGAGAGCTATTATAATGGCAATACAGCCAGTAATCTGGCGGATCTGCGCTCAGCGACCAAGAGCTTCACCTCGGTGCTGGTCGGTATTGCCAAACAACAAGGGCTGTTCCAGGATATTGATGAGAAGATCGAGCGTTATCTGGCCGATCAGTTTCCGGCACATCCGTCTGCCGAACTGCGCTCTACGACCATTCGGCATCTGCTTACCATGACAGCAGGATTTGACTGGCAAACCGGCAAAAAGCTGGGTGAGCCGGATATTCACCAATTTCACCGTACACGTCACTGGGCACGTGCTGCGCTGAAGCGCCCGATTATGCCGGAGACAAGGGATCATTTCCAGTATCGCAGTATTGACTCCCATCTGCTCTCGGTACTTATCAGCCGCTGGACCGGACAGGATGCTTTTACGTATGCGAGAGAGCATTTATTCGGACCACTGGGTATTGAGCAGGCTGCATGGTCACCCTCTCCGGAGGGAGATTCGATGGGTCATGTGGGTCTCTGCCTGACACCACGGGATATGCTGCGCTTTGGTATCAGCTGTCTGCAGCAGGGGAAATGGCAGGAGCAGCAGGTCATTCCTGCCGATTGGCTGGAAGAGTCCTTTACTCCCCAGTCTGAAGGTTATGCCGGTTATGGTTATTATGGATACGGTTGGTGGACAGGCAAGCAGGACGGGCTGGACTATGCCTGCGCTCATGGTCATGGCGGGCAAGAGATTATTATTTTGCCGCAGCTGGATACGGTAGTCGTATTTACATCGGACAGCAAAGTCCGCAAGTACAAAAATCCCCGGCATCTGCTGCCGGAGATGCTGTTCCCTGCACTTCAGGAGGCACAGCAAGCTGATAGTACATGAATCCGAGCCGGAAAGGACTATCCCTATGCAGCATGATTTACCCTGTGTTCTGATTGTATATGCGAGTTATGGTGATGGACATCTGCAGGCTGCCCGCTCTCTTCAGAGCAGTCTGTACGAGCAGGGCATCCAGCGGGTCGTTCTGCTGGATCTGATGGCAGAGTCCCACCCCTGGATCAATGAGATGACCCGATGGATCTATATGCAGAGCTTCAAGACTATTCCCCGTCTATATGGCTGGGTCTACTACAAAACGCGGGAAATGAAAACAGGGACTGTGCTTTCCAACTGGCTGCATTCATTTGGTACACGGCGCATGCGTGAAGTAATGGAGTACGAACAACCGCATCTGGTTATACATACCTTTCCACAGCTGGCACTCCCTCATCTAAAAGCCCGCCGGGAACTAACGACGCCACTGGTGACCATACTGACCGATTATGATCTGCACGGACGCTGGCTGCATCCCCATATCGATCATTATTATGTCCCTTCCGGAGAAATGAAAATAGAAGCTGTACGCCGAGGGATTGCAGCAGAGCGAATCAGTGTGACGGGGATTCCGCTTCATCACAGCTTTGAACAGCAGAAGCCAGCTCCAGTCTATCGAAGCCAGCTCCTGCTGCAGGCTGGACTTGATCCGGAGCGCAAAACGGTTCTGCTGCTGGCAGGTGCCTATGGGGTACTGCAACATGTACAGGAAATATGTGAAATGATTCAGCAGCGTGATGATACACAGCTGATCGTTATTTGCGGCAAAAACAAAACGCTATGCGAGGAATTGGGCCAACGTTATCAGCACCATGCCCATATACGAATCGAAGGATTTACCGACAGGATGAAGGAATGGATGACGATGAGTGATTGTGTTATCACCAAGCCCGGCGGCCTGACGATGGCAGAATGCATTAGCTGCCGACTGCCGGCATTGCTGCTTCATCCCGTTCCCGGACAGGAACTGGAAAATGCACGATATCTGGAAGCCAAGCAGGCTGCACGAATATGCTATTCTCCGCAGGAGCTGCACGGGGTACTCCATAGCGTGCTGGATCAGCCAGAGCTTCTGGAACAGATGCAGCAGCATATAGACGCGCTGCGTACGCCTCCTGCCTCGTTACAGATCGCCGAAGATCTGGTGAGCCGCTATCTTACCCACCTTAATGATGAAACAGCTGCTATACGGCCCAGATTGGCTTTTCGGAACAGCCGTTATGTCTGATCCTGCAGGCAGCAGCTGTAGATTCAGTCGGCAAACTGTACCTGTCCATCTGCAAGACCGGCAATACGAACCAAAGATTCGAGTCGATAACCTTCATCCGTCAGCAGCTTGGCTCCAGGTTGGAAGGACTTTTCGATGACGATACCAATGCCGGCCACCTGGGCACCGGCCTGCTGTACAATCCGTGCCAGTGCAAAAGCTGCCTCTCCATTGGCCAGAAAATCATCGATAATCAGTACCCGGTCTCCGGGATGCATAAACTTTTTGGAGACCGTAATATCATTGCTCTGCTGCTTGGTATAAGAGTAGGCCGTTTCTACATAGATATCTTCGGTCAATGTCAGCGACTTTTGTTTGCGTGCAAAAATCAGCGGCACATTCAGTTCCAGCGCGGTCATAATGCCCGGTGCTATGCCCGATGATTCAATTGTAAGTACACGTGTAATTTGTTCATCGGAAAAACGGTTGGTAAATTCTCTGCCAATCTCTTTCATCAGTACAGGGTCCATCTGGTGATTCAGAAAGGAATCGACTTTGAGTACATTGCCTTCGAGCACAATTCCTTCATTAATTACCTTATTGCGTAACAATTCCATAGGACTCATCTCCATCTCTTTTTAATTACATTGTATATACCACATTCATAGTCCAACATCTACAGCGAACTGCAGGAGCTGCGTATCTCTGTCTACTCTTCTGCCATCTCTCTTCAGCATTTCTTTCCTACTTTAACAATTGAATAGATTGGTACCCTATGGCACAAATCGTTAATACTATCGAGTTTTGATGCATTTAGTCGTATTTGCAAGAATTATAATTAATCCGGATTCATTCATCTAACAATGACAAAACGCATCAAATTACCTGTTCGCTGTCAAAACGTATAGGCGTGAATACTAGTGAACGCTCCTCTGTTTGGTAGATTCTTTGGGAGTGTGCCGATAAATCACGTGAAAACTTATAAATTTAGAATCAAATCCGATATATAATAAGGACTGCATTCATCTGGATGTTCTATTATTCCAGTATCTTGTTATAGATTGTTCGCAAATTGAATAATAGTTAGCAAAAGTATTACATACTGTAGACTTCTCCGTTTTCCTTGCCAGCGTATTATAATACTTTTAAATCTATTATTTATATTTTTTGTAAAAATTGCCTATATAGTAGTGAATAGGCGTATACTATTGAAAATGGAAGTATATTGGTTGTGCAGCACTGTTACGGAAGTTATCCAAAGTAGGCAATCATATCACACCGTGCTATACTTTATGTATTGTCTGCGGCTTTTCTCCTACTTCTGTTATTATTCAGGTCGCATACATCATAGCTTCACTAGGAGGTCTTTGTATTGTTCGCCCAACGCCTCAAACAACTTCGCAAACGACGAAATATGTCGATGAAAGAAGTCGCAGATTATATTGGAGTAGCCAAAAGTACTTACGCAGGCTACGAGTCCGGCTATCGTCAACCCACACTCGAAACGATTCAGGCTATTGCCCGTAAGCTGAATACAACTTCCGATTATCTGCTTGGCTTGACAGAGCAGTATGATCCCATTTCCTCAAATACGAACGCTCGTGAATTTCTCAACCATGCCCATTTGCACTGGGATGGCGTTCCCCTCGAGGCTGATGATCTTCAGTTGATCCGTCAGCTGCTGGAGCGTGTCGTACGGGATCGTGCGCACTCTGAAGAAGAACATCATTAATATTTCACTTCATTCCTGCCCAACATCATGATTAGAATATAGATTCCTACCTACCTGTTTCTTTATACTATATGCAGCAATATAAGCCGGTCTGATCGGTCATAAGCAGGCCGGCTTATTCGTGTCTTCTTATATAGCTTTTGTCGAATACCAATGAAATCCAAAAAACCACCGGATCGCAATAATAGCGACCCGGTGGTTTTTTGACAAAAATTGGTTCAAATTTAGGTTAATTGGCTACTATAAAACTATCACGCAAGAGTGCTGGACGACCCATGGAATGGTAATCCAGGCCAGTTGCTTTGATCCGTTCGGCACTGTATACATTGCGTCCGTCGATCAGTACAGGATTGTTCATAACCGCCTGAACTTCTACCAGATCGACATTTACAAACTCGCCCCATTCGGTAAGCAGGCAGATTGCATCGCAGCCGCGCGCAGCTTCGATGGCATTTTCTGCATAAGTCACGGATGGGTGATCGTACTCACGACGGAAGTTATCTGCTGCTACTGGATCGAATACCTGTGGCAACGCACCGAATTCAACCAGTTTTGGCACGATCTCCAGGGATGGTGCATCACGAACATCATCGGTATCCGGTTTGAATGCCAGACCCCATACTGCAATCTTCTTGCCACTGAGGGTACCGAGTGAATCCAGCAGCTTGTCGATAACGGCCCAGCGCTGGGACTGGTTCACTTCAACTACAGATTTGAGCAGTTTGAAATCATATTCCACGTTACCGGCAATCTGGATCAGTGCATGTGTATCTTTCGGGAAGCAAGAACCGCCATAACCGATACCTGCATTCAGGAAGGAAGCGCCGATACGACGGTCCATACCCATACCTTTGGCTACCTGATCCACATCAGCGCCTACTTTGTCGCAGATATTGGCAATCTCATTGATAAAGGAGATTTTGGTAGCAAGGAACGCGTTGGAAGCGTATTTGATCATCTCGGCACTACGGATATCCGTAATAACCAGGTTTTCGGTCAGTGGTCTGTGCAGAGCAATCAGCATATCGGCTGCTTGTTGTGTCTCTACACCGATAACGAGACGATCCGGGTTGAATGCATCTTTGACAGCAGATCCTTCACGCAGGAATTCCGGCATGGAAGCTGTTGCAAATGGTTGATCTGTCAGGCTGGCAATGATGCTGTTAACACGTTCGTTCGTGCCGACAGGTACGGTACTTTTCACAGCTACTACGGTGTAACCGTTAATTGAAAGCGCAATCTCGCGTGCAGCGGCCTCGATATATTCAAGATTCGCTTCACCGGATGGCAGTGGTGGTGTACCTACAGCAATGATAACCAGATCAGATTCCGGTACAGAAGCACTCAGATCTGTTGTGAAAGAAAGACGACCTTCCTCTACATTACGCAGCATAATTTCCTGAAGGCCTGGCTCATAGATTGGAACGCCGCCATTTTTCAATGTTTCGATTTTAGCCGGGATTTTATCTACACATGTTACGGTATTTCCGACTTCTGCAAAGCATACACCAGACACTAGACCAACATAACCTGTACCAATAACTGTAATTTTCATTATTCACACTCCCATTTCTGTTTGTAGTTGAGTACTGAAATCCATGCTATTTTCACCAAGCGATTGGGCAACCTCTATTCACGTATAATGTTAATCAACCGATATAGTCTGTATAAGAATTGGTGTATCCAATCTCATATCTATATTTGGAGGCTGATCATTATGAGAAATCAGGGAAATCCGACATTTGCCAAAGGTTGTCTGTGGGGCACTGCCCTGTCTCTGCTGCTGTGGGCCGCTATCCTCTGGATGGTCATGCACTGACCCATCAGCAATACGTCTGATCCACTATACTTTTACATGCTGTAAAAGATTATGAATATAATCCGTAATATCAGTCAGTGACGCACCGGAAGTTTTATCTTCCCTGGTGTATGGAAAAGCATCAGACGGTTCATCGTTCCATACTTCCAGGCCCTGTTCCGACATCAGATCGAGCTGCTGTATTTCTTCCCAAGACATTAACGTTACCGGATGTTCCAGCGGAATAGCCGCAATCGTATGACGGTCTTCATAGAAACTGCTTCGGTTCAGCAGAACCAGCGGCTTGTTCAGCTCTACCGCTTCACATATCGTGCCCCAGCCTGGCTTGGTAATCACGAGGTCGGCAGCAGCCACATAATTCTGTGACTCGCTATAGTCGGCAGGAATATGTGAAATATTCGGTCGCTCGATATCCATATTTGCCGATACGATAAACCGGCAGTTCTCACTGTCCCATAGCTTCAGCGCAGACAATTCGTCTACCTGAATACTCATGCCCAGTGCGAAAAAGATCAATTTGCTTTGTCCATCCGGATTCAGTTCCTCACGGATACGCTGGACTTCGAGCTGATCAGGACGCCGGCAGAAAAATCCGGTATTAATCCTGCCTTTACAGCCCCACGCCGGTTCGGCGCAGCCTGCGAGGCCAATAAAATGATCCATCCGTGCATAAGCTTCACGTAGTCCGTTCAGTTCATGCAGCTCCAGCATATCGCGGTAGGCCGTATACCAGGTGAAGTTGGAAATGCCAAGCGATTCTACGCCTACTCTCCATGCAGCAGCAATTGGAATCGGCGAAATGTCACTGATTACCAGCTGTGCACCGCTTTCCTGCAAAAATCGTACTTCCATAACTACTTTTTCTTCAAACAACGACATGTCGCTATTATATTGTTCGCGTAGACGAGGAATATCAGCTGCAATCGAATCCGTCTGCAGTACATATCCTGTATCCGAGAATGTACGCCGGAACTCCAGCTCATGCGGTCCGCTAGTCTGCAGGGATTCCTGCAGAAAAGACAGTGCCCGGCCTGAGTTGATAATCAGTCGCATCGGCGTCCCAGTACAGCTTTCCAGCATTTGCCGAATGACGGCAATACTGCGCGTTGCATGTCCATATCCATAATCAGAGACGTAGTAACAGATAGTCGTCAGATCTTCAGGCAGTTTTGAGCGATATCTTCCCATGAATGGAACAGCTCCACCAGTTGATTGTTGCGTTCATACATTCCTGTCTGAACGACGATAAATTCCATTGCGCTTGAAGCGCGCATACTGTGCATGGCTTTGACTGGAATATGCAGTACATTACCTGCACTTACCTGCATCACATTGCCGTTAAGAACAAATTCGCCCTCACCTTTGACGATCGTCCATACTTCTTCGCGTTCGGTATGGCTGCGATAGCTGAGGTTATGGGCTTCTTTGAGTCCAATACGCTTGGTCGATACGCAGCGTCCATCTTCATACTGCTGATCGTCCAGCACATGAACCCATCCCCATTGGCGTTCTTCGAACATTGGGCCCTGATCAAAATTAACCAGTTCTTTCAGCTTGGGGCTGCTGGCTTTATCAGAGACGAGGATACCATCCGGGCTAACTGCTACTACGACATCTTTCATGCCGAGTACAGTAACCGGAATATTCGTCTCATTGACCAGATGCGTATTTTCACAGTCAACGCTGATAATCCCGCGTCCGATCTGTACGCTGCTCATTTCCTCGGTCAATGTGTTCCATGTACCAAGATCTTTCCAGTAGCCGGTATAAGGAACCGCTACGATATTTTCTGCTTTTTCCACGACTTCATAGTCAAAGCTGATCTTCGGCAGAGCTTCATAGCTGCGCAGGAATTGCTCATATTGGATCGGCATGCCTTTTTGCTCCAGCAGGTTAATAATGTACCCGAGCTTGAAGGCGAATACGCCGCAGTTCCAAAGAGCTTTCTCGGCAATCAGCTGTTCTGCATATTCTTCCGTCGGCTTTTCCTGAAAGCGGCTGACCGAACGAAGGCCGGTCACGCTTGTTTCGCCGGACGGGATGATATATCCATATTTGGAAGACGGATACGTTGGCTCTACGCCAATCAGCGCCAGATCCGCATTGGACTCTTCAATCGCGTCTTCAAGGCTGCGTACCGTTTCAAAGAAATGATTATCGACATAAGGATCGACCGGGAGAATCGTAACGACTTCATCCAGGCTTACACCCTGAATGGAATACAGATAGGTTGCTGCCAGTGCAATGGCAGGAAACGTATCCCTTCTTTCCGGTTCAATGATCAGTGGTACATCGGCTCCGACTTGACTGCGCATAATCTCCACCTGAGACTTGCCGGTGGCAATATAGCTGGAATCGCTCAGTCCGCTGATGTCCAGCTGATTCCATACACGCTGAACCATCGATACCAGCTCACCCTGCTCATTTTCCAGCACTCTCAAAAACTGTTTGGATCTCGCATCATTGGATAGAGGCCACAGACGCTTTCCTGAACCTCCGGATAAAAGGATAAGTTTCACTCCGATCCCTCCTATGTTTTCTGTGTATTTGTTGTCTTACTGGCGAATCATCGGTGATACGGCTTACCTGGATTCAGGCAGCATGCTTGGTGACGAGGATGGAGCAACCATGGACAGCAGCAGCTGGCGGTATTTCTCCAGCGATACATCACGGCGGAGATGTTTCTCCAGATAGTCTCTTCCGTTTTGACCGACTGTTTGCAGTTCCAGACGATCCATTGCATACAATGTCCGGAGTTTTACAGCGACATCATCATAATTTTGAGGCTCTGCCACCAGACCACAGTAGCTTTCCACAATCAGGCGATGCGCTTCACTTCCTTCCTCGAGTACACCGAGTACCGCTTTACCGGCAGCCATGACTCCGTAGATTTTGCTGGGAACCGATACACCCTTGATTCCCTTCTGATTGACAACCAGGTGAACGTCAGCGGCATTGAGTGAATATTTCAAATCCTCTTTCGGTTGAAAGGGGAGAAAACACACCTGACCGGATTGAATCAATCCGTGTTGTTCAGCATAATCCATCATTTTCTTCTTCATGGCCCCTTCGCCGATGAAGGCGAATACCATGTCTTTGCATTCTTTCAGTTTCGGTACGACGCTGATCAGGTTTTCGAGGTCATAGTACAATCCCAGATTACCGGAGTACATAACGACGAATTTGCCTTCCCAGCCGTTCTCACGAATAAACTGGGCGACACGCGGATGGTCTTTGCCAACCGGCACAATCTCCTGCTCATTGGTCCAGTTGTTAATCACTGTATTGGCAATCTGTTTGCGACCGCCGAACCGCTTGTCCAGTGTCTCCTGCATATCCTTGCCGACCGTAATCACATGATCGGACATGGAGCAGTTGATATTATCAATCGCCCGGGCGATATTGAAAATCCATTTACGATCCGTATAACCGACCGCTTCGGCCTGCTCGGGATTGAAATCCTGAATGTTGTAAATATGCTTGGAACGTTTGAATAGTTTACCGATTGTACCGATCAGTCCACCCAGTACCGGCGGTGTCGAGATCGTGTAGATAAAGTCGGTGTTTTTCTCTTTGAGCAGCTGATACGTTGCGAACCAGAAGTACGTCGAGATGTACTTGATCCGGCTCAGCTTGTTCTGCTTGTCTACCTCTGGCAGACGAATACGGACAACCTCTATATTCTCCAGACGGTCACGAAGTACCCGGCCTTTGGCACCGGAAGGACTTACATAACCCGGAGGACATTCGGCAATGACTGTGATATCAAAGTCATGCTGCAGATACAGACACAACTCGGTCAACAATTGTCCCGTTGAAGCATAATCGGGATAAAAGTAGTTAATGACAAATACGATTTTCGGTTTATCCTTCACATTTATCCCTCTCTAGCGTTTGGATTTTAAAACGCGATGTTCCATAGTGCTTGGTGCGTATGCACGTTACTACTTTACGATGTGTACAGCAGGAGTCTGTTGTTCTTCCGGGAACCGGTGCTTATGAAAAGCAGCGGGGAAGCCGATGTGGACTTCGTTTCTCGGAATGTCTTTGACTACTGTACTGCGTGCTCCGGCGACTCCCAGTTCATGGATAGTGATGCCTGGATAGACAAATACGTCGCTTGCCACCCATGCGCCATCCTTGATGATGATCGGCTTGGTAATCAGGCCGAACGTAGGGTCGCTGAGCTTGTGGCTGCCGGTGCACAGATAGGAATTCTGTGAGATGACACACTGGCTACCGATTACGATCTCATCCAGACTGTAGAATTCAACGTTGTCTCCAATCCAGGAGTGTTCACCGATCGTGACTTTCCATGGATAGGTGAATTTGGCGGTTGGACGAACTCTTACGCCCGGTGCCAACCTGGCACCAAAAGCATTAAGCAGGAATCGTCTCCAGCCGTACATATTATGCAGCGAGAAACGGAACAGCGTCCCTTGAATGAACCACCAGATCAGGCAGTACCAGCCGGGTTTGCCACGCGAGTATTCTGCCTGTGTGTATTGATCCAGTCTGATTTGCGTCATTTCCGTCTCCTCCCTTCCGGCGGCAGGGCTGCTGCCGCTCTACTCTGCCGGTGCGGACTCGGAATATACCGATGCTTCCGGCTTGCCGCTGATAGCGCGGCGCAGTACTTTGTCGAGCTTACCGGCTACCACTTCGTGGGCACAGTCGCTGACCAGCCATTCCATGGCTCTGACAGGATACAGGCTGTACTGCTGTGGATGAGCAAGAATCTCGTTCAATCCGGCAGCCAGCTCTTTGGGATCATCATTATCATAAGTAACAAACATATTCTGGTTAATCACATTGATATCAGACACGCCGGAGGTGAGAACCAGCTTGCCGTATTTGATGTATTCCACGACTTTGGACGGGAACGAACATTCACTGAAGCTGATTTTCTCGCGCTGCGTGTTAACGAACAGGTCAGCGGTCTCCATCAGCTGTGCATAATCGTGATCATCCAGGAATCCATGGAAGGTAATCTTAATTTGTGGATTCTGATGGCTCTGGATAAACTGCTTGAGCTTGTCTTCCAACGGACCGTAGCCGGTAATATCCAGCTCCAGCTTGCGGCCGGTGTTCACATAAGGAAGGGCATCCAGCAGAATCTCAATACCGCGATCATAATCCAGTCGTCCGGAGTAGACCATCCGGAACGGGCGCTCGTCCGTTCCCAGATCGACTTCGCGGACCGGTTTCAGTCTGGACGGATGAACCGTACCGCCGCGTACGACGGTGTAGTTGTCCGTGCTGACTCTTTTCTTCAGTACCGATGTAACGAGTACGGCACCATCCAGCAGCTTGTTCGCAAATTTCTCAACTGCCACGGACAATTTTTTGTAGTGTTTGTTAGTCTCGGTAACAGCGTAGATACCATCTTCGTATTCCACGATCAGTGGTACACGATACAGCAGTTTGAACAGGATCGCCGGCAGCGCCGTCTCCAGACGGTAGTTGTAAAAGACAACCGCTCTTGGTTCCTTTTTGTGTTCCCGGTTCCAGCGTACGAGCTGGAAAAAGGTAGTGAACAACGTCATCAGCAGGCTCACGCCTTTGAGATCCACTGTTCCGGGATAAACTACTTCACTGTTGTTACCGATTGGATAAGCATCCCTGCTAAACCATTTCATCGTGTTTTGCTTGAGCAGCAGCGGAGAGATCACGGTAATATCATTGCCGCTCTCTTCCATGGCCAGCAAAATGCAATCGATTTTCTTGTTACCCGCCGTATGCTTGGCGCTATATCCCCTCTTTTGCTGTAACTGGGTGTTGACGTAAGGGGCGACGTATGCGACTGACTTCGTTTCCACGGATTTCACCACTCTCTATCTTTTCGTTTAGTCTCATTCTGCTGGTATCCAGGAACATCAGTACGATGAACACGGGCTGGAACAGCATATTCTCCGTTGAGAAGACAATCACCAGACCGATAAAGATGAGCAGTGTCTGAAACACGCCGCCAATCGGCCTCAGCAGTTGAAAGAAATAATAAATCATCAGAATCAGCAGCAATGGCAGTCCGAACTGGTATCCAAAAGTCAGCAGCGAGTTGGAAGAATCGGGTATACCGTATCGTTCCATCAGCACTTCATTATTCTGGAATCCCCAGCCAACAAGCGGCTTCTCCACCAGCAGCTGCAGATTGGATGTGGTATCCAGTGAACGCCGGTTAAAGGAAGCATTATCATCCTGGAACTTGTCGGTAATAACGCCGCTCTGGACAATGAACAGTGCGAGCGGGATAAATACAATCAGTGACATGACCATTCGTGCCATCTGCTCGCGCTTGCCATTGCGAATCACATAAGCCAGGTAAATCAGTGCGCAGATCATATACCCCGAGGTAGACATGGTCGTCAGCAGGGTAGCCGTCAGGATAAGCAGTTTCCATTTCGGCACTTTCCGGTTGGTGAACAGCATCAGGAAAATGCCCAAATTCAGAAATACCTGATAAGCGCCCGGCTCCCAGAAGATTCCCTGGTTACGTGTCATGTTCCACAATCCGTATACATGAAAAGGCGTAATCCGATAAGCGCCTCCCCATACCGGAGTCGGTGGAACGAGCTGGCGCACCAGCGCCGCATCCAGCACACCTGCCAGATAAAACGGCATGCCCAGCAGGGCAAGCGCCACGATCAGCCATTGATAACTTTTGGCTGCCTGGCGGAGATCGATCCGGTTCAGAACCATGAATACCGCCGCCATCTTGAGAATCAACCCGATATAGCCATTCAGATTATTCTGATACATCAGCATATTAAACAGGAGAAAGATAACGATTAGCAGCAGAATCAGGAACTGTTTGGGTTCAATCCGTTTCGGAAAATAGAACACCAGCGCAATCGCGAATAAAATCATGATGAATTCGGAGTACATCAGTTTACCGAATAATACAGAGCCCGATGTAATCACAATGAGCATGACGGTCAAAAACGTCAGGAACTTGCTTTTGACCGTGATGTCATTAGGATTGGACAGCGTATATGGATTTAACGTCATTATCATTCACTTCCAAACGTTTGATCACTTTGGCAGGCACTCCGGCTGCAATACAGTTCGGAGGGATCGAGCTTGAGACGATACTGCCTGCGCCGATGATGCTGTTTTTGCCAATCGTCACACCTTTTAACACAATCGAGTTGGCGCCGACCCATACATTGTCTTCGATGGTCGTTGCCGCTGTGCCGATATCGTCAGGCTGCTTGTTGAAGCGCCGTCCTTCCGGCTTGATCGGATGAAAATCCGTATCGCTAATCTGCACGTTCACACCCAGCATGACTTCGTTGCCGATATGAACACTCGACATGGCGCAGATACTTGCTCCGCTAATTCCCACATCGTTGCCGATCGTAATACGGGCGCCGCTGCGCAGTGTACGAATCACAGTCCGGTGATTCAGTCCGATCGGATTACTGTAATCCGATGAACACAGAATCGCATTGCTGCCAATCGTAATCTGGCTGCCCGGCTCCTGATCCACAATCGGCATACCGACTGCGATCAGATTGGGACCAAAGGAAATCCGCTGTTCCTTGAATATCCGGCGAGTCATCCAGGTCGAACATTTCTTGGCTACTTTGCGTTTTACTTTGATAAAAGAATTAATCATACTGGCTCCCTAACAAAGAAACGGTTGTAGAAGTCAAAGGTGCGCTTGGCATTTTTACGTGCATCAAAGTTCTCTTCGGCAAAGGACAATGCATTCTGTCCCAGCTTCTCGTACAAGGCAGGATCTGTACCGATCTTGATCATGTACTGTGCCATTGCACTGTAATCACCGGTTTCAAACAGATAACCGGTCTTGCCTTGCAGAATCAGTTCATTCGGTCCGCCGATGTTGGTGCCGATCGCCGGTTTCTTCATCGCAGCCGCTTCGATAATGCTGCGCGAGAAATGCGGTTCTACGAACGGGCACATCATGACGTTGCTGGCAGCGATCATCTGTGGTACATCATCACGGAAGGCCAGCGGATAGATCTGGTCATTGCCTTTGCAGGCTTCCATTACTTTGTCTTCATATGCATTGTTCTTGTTAAAGTAAAATCCGCCAACGATCAATTTGAACTTCGGATGATCCTTGCTGATTTTGTTGAATGCTTTGACCATATCCAGTACGCCATTACCGCTAACGATCCGGCCGATATACAGGAACACGATATCGTCATCGGCAAGTCCCAGCTCTCTGCGTACGCCGGCACCACTCACATCCGGGTTATAGGATTTGAAATCCACAAAGTTATATACGACTTCCAGCTCACGGCCTGCACTATCTACCGTCTCGGAATCAAACTGATCGATGGAGATGTAACCATCCACGTATTTATGATTCATACGCTTCAGAATATTACCGGCGAATGAATTCAACAGCGGCTCACGCACATGGCAGACCACTTTGGTATCCGGAGATACTTTTTTGGCTGCACGCGCTACCTGGAACAGACAGGTGCTATTCAGATGAATGATGTCCGGCTGATATTTGCGAATGTATTTTTTAGCCTGAAAATAAGTAGGCAGTGCGCCGATCAGGTTACGGACAAACAGCTTCGGCGTCATGCCGGATACCGTCGATCCGTGGAAAGGAAACATGCCTTTCGCCACTTCTACCGGCAGTCCGCCGGATTCCAGCAGCTTCACCGCAGGACCATTTCGAATCGTGAGCACATTTCCCTGGAACTTTTGCTTGTCCAGATGGCTGATCAGGTAGGTCAAACTTCTCGGTGCTCCACCCATGTACCCCGAATGATGGACATACAGTACTTTTTTCAATGCCTACGCCTCCTTGTTTCTTTGCTTGAATTTCTTTGCTTAAATTCACTTGAATATGAAGCAGTGTGGTATGAGACACCGCTTCGGCATGAGATCATTCCTTCAGGCGCTGTTAAAAATGAATATCCTGAACTACTGCTTTCAGCAGGGGATATTTATTTTTAAAGGCTTCTTCCGGAACGATTCTCTTGCCTCCGCTCCGGTGCTCTACCCACCCTCTGCATCACATTCAAAAATATTTAAGAGAAGATATTGCGTCGGCTTACCTCTGGGGTAACCGATCGTTGGTTGATGTGTATGTTCGTTGTGTTATGTCATTTGTTGCTATGTCAGTTGTGCGTTATTTCATATTGATTTCAAGCATTTTCAATGACTGGCGTTAAGAATGGAAGGTTCCCCGGTGAAGGGGAACCGCCGCTTCTTTATTCCTGGTTGGCAGGCAGCTTGGCCTTGCCGGGTTTGAGTTTGGCGATGATCGCCGTAACCGGGGAGATCAGTGTCTTGGACATCATCACGCCGGATACGCGTGTTTCCTTGAACAGGAAAGTAAATGCGTAGCTGGAGACGATGAAAGCCAGTACAGTACCAATCGCTGCTCCGACACCGCCAAACAGCGGAATCAGAATCAGGTTGACGACGATCTTGGTTACTGCGCCCATTACCTGGCTGATCAGTTCGAACCGGTACATGCCTTCGCTGATAATCCATTTGTTCAGCGCTGCTCTCATAAAGATGAACAGGCAGGCCCAGACGTGAATGACCAGGATACCAATAGACTCGATATATTCCTGACCGTACAGAATGGAGATGACCGGCTTGGCCATCAGGGTTACCGCGATACAGATACACAGTGCGAACCAGAACAGCAGATTGTACAGCTTTTGCAGCTCCGTCTTGTAGACTTCCGGACCGAGCTGCTTGTTTTTGATCATACTTGGAAAATAGGATGCGGCGACGACGGTCGGAATCACGTACCAGACTTCCGACAATCGTGCAGCCACCGCGTAGATCCCTACAGCCGTATCGTTGATCATATAGCTGAGCATGACTTGGTCAATTTTCAGATAAATGATTGTTGAGATACCCGCTACAATCAGCGGCCACGAGCTATTTGTTAATCTTTTACCTAATTTCCAATTAAATGTCCATTTTGTTAGTGAAATCTTCTTTCTCTGGGTAAATAACAAGAAGAGGTACCCGAGAATCAATTCCAGTGCATAGGATGCGGCGAACCAGATCAGAGATGAATGGAACACAATCAGCAGAACCTTCATCACGGAAGTCATCGCAAAAGCGATGCCTTTGGCATAGACCGCATACTTGGCTTCGACCGTAGAGTCAAACCACTGGGAAATGACGTCCAATGGCTGGAACAGCATATTCGCTGCGATGATAACGATACTCCAGCGAACCATTGGATCCTGACCGGGAATCATGAAAGCCAGCACAATCGTAATGGCAAAGGCAATCAATCCGCTGCACAGACGCAGCGTAGATACGGTTCCCAATATCTCATTCTTGTTACCGGGATCCTGTACCAGCTCTTTGACGATAATGTTGGCCAGACCCAGCGGAACGACGGCAGCAATAATCGTTACAAAAGATATCGCAAAATTATACTGTCCAAACTGTTCCGGACCCAGATAGCGCGCAATCCAGATACTGACGATCAGGTTAATCCCCAGTCGCAGGAATTTGTCCATCAACTGCCAGTTACTGTTAAAGAAGATTTTGCGTTTCTCCGGTGTCATGGAGAATTTATTCTTTATCTTGGCAATTGCATTAGCCATTCATAATCATCTCACTTAGTAGACAGGTACAGCGGACGGCTTCAGAGAATGTCTCTTCAGGTCAGCGTCAACCATATTTTTTACCAGCTGATCAAATCCAACTTCCAGCTCCCAGCCCAGTTGTTCTTTGGCTTTGGTGCAGTCGCCGAGCAGCAGATCTACTTCAGCCGGACGTACGAATTTCTCATCGATTACAACATAGTCTCTCCAGTTCAGACCTACATGGTCGAACGCAATTTGTACCAGTTCTTCAACGGTGTGCATCTCACCAGTGGAGATTACATAATCATCCGGAGTATCCTGTTGCAGCATCAGCCACATCGCTTTTACGTAGTCACCAGCAAAGCCCCAGTCACGTTGTGCATCCAGGTTACCCAGACGCAGCTCTTTGGACAGACCCAGTTTGATCTGAGCAACACCGTCGGTTACTTTACGTGTTACGAATTCCAGACCACGACGTGGTGACTCATGGTTGAACAGGATACCGGAGCAAGCGAACATATCGAAGCTTTCACGATAGTTAACTGTGATCCAGTGACCGTACAGTTTCGCTACGCCATAAGGGCTGCGTGGATAGAAAGGCGTTGTTTCCACTTGCGGAATCGCTTGTACTTTACCGAACATCTCACTGCTCGATGCTTGATAGAAGCGAGCTTCCGGTTTTACCAGACGTACTGCTTCCAGCATGTTGGTTACGCCCATAGCTGTCATTTGGCCAGTAGCAATTGGTTGTGGCCAAGAAGCCGCTACGAAAGATTGTGCTGCCAGGTTGTATACTTCATCCGGATCGGAGACACGAACGGCTTCGATCAGGGAAGCCAGATCGCCCAGATCAGCAGAGATCCATTCGATTTGATCTTTGATATGCTCTACGTTTTCGTAGTTTGGTGTACTTGTTCTGCGGCGTACGCCGTATACTTTGTAGCCTTTTTCCAGCAGAAGCTCTGCCAGGTAAGATCCGTCTTGCCCTGTAACACCAGTGATTAATGCGCTTTTCATAAATTAATTCCCTCCACAGTATGTTTTTTATAGTTTGTTTTGGATT
The DNA here is from genome assembly GCF_000346635.1 of Paenibacillus shenyangensis. NCBI lineage: Bacteria > Bacillati > Bacillota > Bacilli > Caryophanales > Paenibacillaceae > Paenibacillus > Paenibacillus shenyangensis. The sequence goes on along the minus strand of NZ_AOIG01000009.1, from coordinate 115,618 downwards.
ACATATGATGTTGATTTCGAATCAGCTCAAAGCTTACTGCTGTACAGCCAGGCTGCTGCGGTAGTCTTCGTATACTGCGCGAATTCCTTCTTCCAGTGGAATGCTCGCTTTCCAGCCAAGACCATTGATCTTCGTCGTATCCACCAGCTTGCGTGGTGTACCATCCGGTACGGAAGAATTGAACACCAGTTCACCCTCGTAACCTACGATATCCTTGATCAGCATTGCCAGATCCTTGATAGCGATATCCTCGCCCACACCCACGTTTACAATTTCATTGCCTTCGTAGTTGTTCATCAGGAAGATACAAGCGTCTGCCAGATCGTCGGAATGCAGGAATTCACGCTTCGGTGTACCTGTACCCCAGATTTCAACCGTTGGGGAGCTCTGCTCTTTGGCTTCGTGAATTTTACGAACCAGTGCAGGCAGTACATGGGATGTTTTCAGGTCAAAGTTATCGTTCGGGCCATACATGTTTGTTGGCATCGCCGAGATAAATTTGGAACCGTACTGACGGTTGTAAGACTCGCACATTTTGATACCGGCAATCTTGGCGATTGCATACGGCTCATTGGTTGGCTCCAACTCGCCGGTCAGCAGATATTCTTCTTTGAGCGGCTGTGGAGCGAATTTTGGATAGATACAGGTAGAGCCCAGGAACAGCAATTTCTGTACGCCGTTAAAGTGCGCTGCATCGATGACATTGGTTTGAATCAGCAGATTGTCACGAATAAAGTCTGCAGGGAAATCGTTGTTAGCCGCAATTCCGCCAACTTTTGCCGCGGCCAGGAAGACATAATCAATCTTTTCCTGTTCGAAAAACGCGTATACCTCGGGCAGCTTGCGCAGATCGAGTTCGGAACTTGTCCGGGTTACCAGATTGGTATAACCCTGATTTTCCAGTGCTCTCAGGATCGCTGATCCTACCAGACCACGATGTCCTGCTACGTAAATTTTGGAATCTTTATTCATTAATGGTCACCTCATCATCGTCGGTATGATTATTTTGTTAAAACGCGTCCTTGGCACCAAACAGTACCTTCACGGTTTTCAGGAGAATAAACAGATCGAACAAAATTCCCCGTTTCTTGATATAGTGCAGATCGAGATCTACCATTTCTTCAAAGCTAAGCTCGTTGCGGCCACTGACCTGCCATAATCCGGTACATCCCGGTGTTACGCTCAGGCGCAGTTTGTCGCGCTGGCTGTATTCTTCCACTTCTCTTGGCAGCGGCGGTCTTGGTCCAACCAGACTCATATCTCCGCGCAGCACATTCCAGAGCTGAGGAAGCTCATCAATACTCGTTTTGCGAATGAAGCGTCCGATCCGGGTAATACGCGGATCATTCTTCATTTTGAACATGGCACCCTGAATTTCATTCTGGGCCAGCAGCTCTTTGAGCCGTTCTTCCGCGTCTGACACCATGGACCTGAATTTGTACATCCGGAAAGTCTGTTCATCTTTACCGACGCGGGTCTGGTAAAAGAACACCTTTCCTTTCGGGTCTTCCAGCTTGATCAAAATGCCAAGTACAATAAAGAGTGGTGATAGCACGATCAAGCCCAGCAAAGAGCAAATGATATCGAGTGTGCGTTTGACCATCATGTAGAACCGGAGCTTGGCCGACATACTACCGACATGTGTCGCATAAAACTCGCTATAGCTCGCTAAAGCTTCCGCTTCACTCCCTTGTCTTGGAGTCATTAGCTCTCACCTCTTGCTATGAGCGCTTCCTCCTGCATCTCCCGCTCGATTACAGCTTTGAGAGAAGACAGAAGAGGCGCCTTAAGATCATCATTCTTCAAAGCGAATTCAATAGTAGTTTGAATAAAGCCCAGTTTCTCACCCACATCAAAGCGGGTTCCCTGGAAGTCATAAGCAAATACTTCCTGCAATTCATTCAGACGCTGAATAGCATCTGTGAGCTGAATTTCACCACCGGCTCCCACTTCCTGTGCACCGAGGAATTCGAAAATTTCCGGTGTCAGTACATAGCGGCCCATGATCGCCAGATTGGATGGTGCTGTACCAACGGCAGGTTTCTCCACGAATTGGCGCACCTGATGCAGACGGCCAAATTGTTCAATCGGATCAATAATGCCATAACGATGTGTCTGATCCTGAGGTACAGTCTGTACGCCGATCACAGATTTTTCAGTCATTTCATACTGCTCGATCAGCTGACGTGTGCAAGGTGTGTCGGATTCGACGATATCATCGCCCAGCAGAACCGCAAACGGCTCATCTCCGATAAAGTTGCGTGCACACCATACGGCATGACCCAGACCTTTTGGTTCTTTTTGGCGGATATAGTGAATATCCACTTTGGAAGACTTCTGTACTTCATCCAGCAGATCCAGCTTGCCTTTTTCCAGCAGTGACGCTTCCAGTTCAAACGCGTTGTCAAAATGATCTTCAATTGCGCGTTTTCCTTTACCGGTTACGATAATGATGTCTTCAATACCGGAAGCAATCGCTTCTTCTACAATGTACTGAATCGTTGGCTTGTCCACGATGGGAAGCATTTCTTTGGGCATAGCCTTTGTTGCAGGTAAAAAGCGAGTTCCAAGTCCTGCAGCCGGAATGATTGCTTTACGAACCTTCTTCATAAGATCACACCCTATCCTTTTTTTGTTGTTTCTGTCATGCTGACCAAGTTGCACTTATGTAGGAACTGTAATCCCAGAACCCCTTGTTCTGGCAATCACAGCGCCTGCCGGTCCATTAAAGCGCAGAAGATCTAAAAATACGCGTTATAGCCTCTCCATGTATGTTTACCTATAACGCGTGTTTTCAGCGTCATTCATCGGGCCGGCTTCAAATAGACGCCGGGCATTCAACCCGTCCTCATCATCATACCTTTGACGATAAACGTCTAAGGCTGCATGGCAGCCCACAGCATGACCGAGTGCCTCCGGTGATATGGGTGCAGGAGACATTACCCCAAGCTTGGCCTGTACAGATGAGAAGCAAAATACATGGAGATGGAATTGCCTTATTTATTGTTCGTGGTACGCGCTCGCCAGTGTCTTGCGGCTTGCCTGATTCAGTACGGCTCCCAACAGCTGGGCGCCTACAAATTCCAGGCTGGACATCGCTTTGGCAATATCCTTGCGGCTTTCGCCTCCTGCTTTGATAACCAGTACCACACCATCACACAGCGGTGTGGCTACCTGGGCATCCGTAAATGGCAGAATCGGCGGCGTATCCAGAATAACCAGATCGTATTGCGACTTCACTTCATCCATCAGGGATTCCATTTGACGCGACCCCAGAATCTCGGATGGGTTTGGCGGGACAGGACCCGATGTCAGTACACTCAGGTTCATCGTCCGGCTCTGCTGGATATTTTTCTCCAGCTCGGCGGTATTGAACAATACATTGGATAATCCTTTTTCATTAGAGACATTAAAAATTTTGTGCATTGCCGGATTACGCAGATCGCCATCAACGATCAGTACGCTGCGTCCAGTCTCCGCATAAGCGATCGCCAGATTGGCGACGGTCGTACTCTTGCCTTCACCGAGTGCTGCCGAGGTGACCATAATGCTCTTCACTCTGGAATCCAGCCGGGAAAAATCTATATTGGTACGCAGTCCTTTATAGGATTCTGCGATCAACGACTTGGGATTCTGTTTTGTAATCAGCGGCCATTTAAGTGTGGTTGGCACGTTCTCCACCTCCTACAAGAGGTTTGGCAGGCATGGTGTTCTTGGCTTCCATGTCTTCCTCTTTCATTTTGGCGATAACGCCCAGTACTGGCAGCCCCAGTACATCACGGATATCTTCCTCGCTTTTGATCGAATCATCCATGTACTCCAGCAGGAAGGCAACTGCAATGCCAATTACTACAGATAGTACAAGAGCAATCAGTACGAACAACAGCGGGCTCTTCGTAATTGGTGGTGCGGATGATGACGGATCTGCCTGATCCAGCACCGTAATATTATCAAGTTTCATGATCTGCGGAATCTCGCGCTTGAATACAGTAGCTACAGCATTTACTGTTTCTGCAGCACGCTGGTAAGAAGTATCCGTTACCGTCAACGACATAACCTGTGTCTCATCCACTGAATTTACATTAATGCTGTTAATCAGCTGATTAGCCGTTAATCCGAGTTCCGGATTCTCTTTCGCTACTTTATTCATGATGGCAGGTGTTTTGATAATCTGCTCATACGTCTTGATCAGTTGAATATTGGAATTGATCGTTCCCAGATCCAGCTGATTGGCCGGTTCACCTTTCGTATTGCTCGGTGTGCTGTTCACCACCAGCTTGGCTGTGGCGGTGTACATCGGCGTGTTCGTCATGAAACCGTAGATTCCGGTTCCTGCCGTAATCACCACGACAATGAGAAGCACCAGCCAGAGACGCTTCTTGATGATATTAAAATACTGTTTAATCTCCACTATAGTTCCTCCAATTACTTTTAAATTAAGCAGTGCATTAGGCTGGTTTGAACCATGTCTGCCTGATGAGTAAAAGTTCCTGCATTCCCCTTTCGCCTAACCAATTTGTAAGGAAACAGTCGCTTCTTCCATACCCCTTGAAGAACGTGTATCCCTCTTAGTTACATTTTGTCACTTCCAAATTACAAATTTGTAACATATTCAAAATAGAAAATAACGGCGATCACTTCATTGCTGAATAAGAGAGAATGCCGTCCTGTATAGTATGACTGTCGTAAAGCTGAAAAAGTTGCTTTTTACATCCATGTTTATTTTTAATTTTATAACAGATTGGTTACAACGGAATCAAGTTTCACTCCGCGCCTGTTCATCTGTTAGTGATTTCCGCAACCGATATGGCAGCCTCTCCAGCGTAAAAATCTGCGAGCTGGCAGCACTGCCTTACTGGTTTCGATTTAAATCCAAATGTTATTCATTTTGAATAACTTATGCGCTCATTATAATCCTTCATGAAAACTTTGTAAACCACCTCTACTTGCGCAAATGATTACATTTCTCGTTTTCAGATAGATTGATTCCCTTGTGTTGTAATGAATTCTTCCAGTGTACCACCACTATTTATATGTTCCATCAGATCGCCGACGCTGCATTTCATACCCATGTTCTGGAAGATCATGTCGAGCAGCAGTGCTACGTTGATGCTTTGTTTGCCATTGTCTGGTAATGGACGATATGTTTTATCCTCGTAAATCCCGTGGTAGTAGGTAATTTCATGGTTTGAAGGATACTGGGCCAGAGACAACAACTCTGTTAGCGGTTCGATCGTGTTCGATGTCTGCGTAGGCTGGAGCGTAGGGTCTGCCGCAAGTTTGTGAAAAAATGTTTTGACCTCATGCTTCTTTTCAATCCAGTTCTTATTAAGGACGTGCTGATTTCTCACCATCAATTCCCTCCTATAAATCCGCGTATCTTTTTATTCGTTTTGAATAATTATAAAATAGGTTATCTAAAAATCATGTCGAACGCTAGGATAAAAATAAAACTTTATTTATTTAATTTTCGACTTTCTATATCTTTAGTAGTGAGCACTAAGAAACAGAAAATGTCGTATTTATCACCTATAGTCTTGGTTTTAATTGGTTACAAAAAGTTTACAGGCCTTTTTGTCTAGTCCTTTATCAAAAAAGGCTTATTTGGTAATTTAAACAGTTTTTTAATTCTGAAGCAGGTAATATTTGTTAATTCATTCGCTTAGCTATATTTGTGTTACTCATGTATCCGTTTTCATTTCTTGCTGTATATAGCATTGTTATGAAAATGATTGGAAGCAGATGATTTTTTTATAATCTGTGCTAAAATTGAATTTATTCAAAAGGAGAGCCGAAATCCTCCATATTCGTAGAAACGACAACATTTTCTATTATTTCGGAGAGATTGGCCGGTTTTCCGATAAAAAGGAGCTAAGAACTATGGGTTTAATCAAGGAATTCAAGGAATTTGCAGTTCGAGGCAATGTAATTGACCTTGCAGTAGGTGTAATCATCGGTGCAGCCTTCGGTAAAATTGTAACATCCCTGGTAAATGATATTATTATGCCTCCTGTCGGCAAGCTGCTTGGGGGTGTAAACTTTGCCGATCTATTCTGGGATCTGGATAGAATAACGGGCACCAGTACCAAGGAATATGCTTCACTGGCGGAAGCACAGCAGGCTGGAGCCGCTGTTATTGCGTATGGACAGTTTATTAATACGGTAATCGACTTCTTGATCGTAGCTATGTGTGTATTTTTCCTCGTCAAAGGTGTTAATATGCTCAAACGCAAAGAGCATGCCAAACCGGAACCGGAGAAAACGACCAAAGAATGTCCATACTGCCTCAACGAGATTGCTCTCAAAGCAACACGCTGCTCGCATTGTACCTCCGAAGTGTAAAAAACCACCTTCTATTCATACTGGTTTTTGTGAAGTCATTGCACAAATTCCCCCTTATTGCACAAACACGCAAAAAAAGCGCCCTTTTCCGCTAAAGGAAACAGAGGGCGCTTTGTTTTGGACTTGATACACATCTACCAGCTTATTTTTCTGATCCTGCAGGATCAGTACTTTTTTAGATGGGACGATTCTGGTTAGGCAGAAGATTGGATAACAGGTTCTTAAGGTCCCGGTCCTCGGTATACTTCTGTTCCCCCGTATCCAGCTCTCGAATACGAATATATTCAAAGTGGGACTGTCCGCCAGCAGGCAAAAATCGCATAGGATCTGCCGGATCGGCAGCTACCTGATAGCTCATATCCTTGAACATTCCGATTAATTGTTCGGTTCCCGGCATTGTATCCCGGTCTACAAAAACCAGTCCTCGCAGAGATTTGGTCTCCTCGGTATAGACAACGTCAAACTTTACTATGCATTCCATAATGATTATCATCCTTTCATTCGTGGTGTGTTACGGAATTGTAAATATTCCGTCCTCTCCGCTACGTATGATCCGGAGATAATAGCAGAAGATTACTTCTCCTTTACAATGAACAGCCACATGTTGATCGGCTCCCTATTATAATAGAAGAAACTCGTTTAAAAGAATATGAATTATTTAACTTTTAAGCAACCGGAAAGGATAAAAAGGAGTATTTTTTTGCCTCTTTAAGATGCCTGTTCAGTATTGATTTACTCCTCCAGCGGTAGCAGACCTGGCAGATAACGCTCCAGAATACGACCATAGCCTTTTCCATAACGCCGGATCAATTCTTCGCCCAGATCATTCTCCATCTCATACAGGATCACTTCCTGGGAAAAATGCTGAAGCAGCAGCTCAGCCATCAATGGATGCTCGGTGACCAATGCCTGAGCAGGCATACTATCTCCTCTCATACCTACAATACACCAGCGACGGTCGATCACCAGCCAGAACTTGCGGCCACTGGTTCCTTCACGCAGCAGCCGGATACCAGGATGAGCTTCATCATCCACATCTTCAAAAGACCAGAGTACCCGTACACCGCGCTTCTCCGCCTGTTCCAGCTGCGGCCGGAACCAAGCAGCTTCCTGCTGCCAGATCGCAGCGATAATCTCATCCTCTGCCCGGTCCAGCTCCCTGCTCATAATCTCCATAATCCGGCGTTCCCCCTCCACACTGTAAAAAGCAGGCGGTTCCTCCATACGAGTGGGCATCGCCTGTTCCAGATAAGAGAGCGACTCACCGATCTGACCGGCAATCATGCGGGTGAGTTCCTTGACGGGAAGTACACTGTAACGCGCTGGTTCACCCGGTGTCAGCTGTACTACACCTCTTGTCGACAGACGCTGCAAAGTAGCATATACATTGGAACGGGACACGCCGATTCGCTTGGCAACCTCATATCCCGACTGGGTTCCCTGCTGTGCCAGTGCTATAATCACTTTGGCTTCTAGCTCGGTAAATCCCAGATTACGCAAATGATTGAGTAATTGTTCCATCAGGCATTCCATCCTCTCCGGTTGGCTTGCAGTCTGATCCAAGTGATGTGTATGTATGGGACAACAGGCTGATCACCTTGCTTTGATCAGCCTGCCTGTTGCCTTATATCTGCTCTGTTCCACAATGCGGGCACCATTTGGAGCCCTTTTGCAGCACTTGTCCACATGTCTGGCAGCTGAATGTATCCGCATCGATATCGTCATCGACTTCCATTTCCAGCGGCTCGGTAACGGTAACTACCTTTTGGATAGGTTCCTGGCGCACCGTCTGCGGTTCGCTCTGCAGCGGATTCTGCTGCTTTGGAGCAGCTGTTGCAGCGACAGCAGGCACTTCTTCTTCCGGTTCTTCATCATGTTCAATTCCAAGATCCTGCTTCCAAGAGCGAACGAGGCGATCCAGTTCTTCCTGACGCTCGTGTTCTTCGCGCAGACGGGCTGCCCGGCGGCGTTCCGCTTCGTCTGCCGTCAATTCCTCCTGCTCGTATTCCTCTTCTTCCTGTTCGCGTGCCGACGAATCGGTCGGGAACACTACAGGCTCGTCGCGTATAATATCCCGTTCGCGCTGGAATTCTGCCCGATCTTCACTCGGAATCGCCAGTTTTTCCATTTTGCGTCCGCAATTCGGGCAGAAATTCGCATCCAGCGCCACGACCGCTCCGCATTCGCATACGCGCTCATTTCTAAGTATCGCTATCCGTGTACGGATTTCTTCAATTTCTTCATTAAGAAGATCACATGCCTTGCACAGTTCAGTCATCTCTTCTTCGGCAATAGACATATCGCCAGCGCGGTATCCTTCGTAAAAAACTTCACCCATGCGTAGATAATGAACCCCGATCTCCCGCTCAATATCCACAATATGGCCGTTCATGCGGTTCACTTCCACTGCATTTTGCGCCCGTTCGGTTGCTTTCCCGGCACCGCTTTTCAGCCGTTGTAACAAATTCATGACTGTTCTCCTCCTCTAATTCCACCATCTCACTGTACACCTATAGTGAACGGTTGTACCTGTTTACATTACATTTTTTGATGAAGTTCCATATTGGGGATTACTCATCGGTTATACATCCATTATAATAGAAGGATATGCATAACAGTACCCGTATATAGGTTGATACAACCCTATCATACCAAATTTCTGCCTCACTTGAAAAAAGCGACGCCGGAAAGGAAGATTACCTGTTGAAAGACACGATGACCAAACAAGCTCTCCGACCTCAAGGTATCCCTGTTCATACCCCGCTGCCGGCCGCCAAACCGGCTCCTGCCGATACAAGCATTACCCTTGTTCCCGATGATGCGGAAGACGCAGCCTTTTTCCGTGCATTGGAACAGCAGGGCATTCTGCTGAATGCGCCGCAGATTGAAGCGGTTCGTCATGGCGAAGGACCTCTGCTTACACTGGCTGGTGCAGGGTGCGGCAAAACAACCGTACTTACGGCACGCGCCGGTTACCTGTTATCCGTACGCAAGGTCGATCCCCAGCATATTCTGCTGGTTACTTTTACCACCAAGGCTGCTGCCGAAATGAAATCACGTATCGCCGCCTTGCCGGGTGTCAGCGTAAGAACGGCACGTGCTATCGAAGCACGGACTTTTCATGCTTTTGGTCTGCTACTGCTGCGCCGTTACGGTAATCTCAAGGAAGATATTTTTGGTGATGCCCGTGCCCAGCATGCTGTACTTCAGCGGTTGCGCCGTGAAATTGGTTCCACCAGTATTACACCGCCCGAGACACTGCTCGCTACCTTGTCCGCGATCAAGCTGGAAGGTGGATCGGCCGATGATCTGCCCAAGGATACGCCGGAAGAACGTGATCGCTGTGCTCTGTTGTGCCGCTACGAAGAATGGAAACAAGAGCATCGCAAAATTGATTTTGATGATATTCTGCTGCGCACCGAGCAGCTGCTCAAAGACCCGGATCTACTGGCGATGCTGCAGGAACGTTTTCGCTATATTATGGTCGATGAATTCCAGGATACGAACCGGCTTCAATATGAGATGGTTCGCCGACTGGCAGCGAATCACCGTAATCTGATGGTGGTGGGTGATGATGACCAGACGATTTATTCCTTTAATGGAGCGAGACAGGAATATATTCTCGATTTCCCCAAAGAATATCCCGGTACACGCATTATCGCGCTGGATATTAATTATCGCAGTCATCCACAGATTCTGGGACTCGGCGTCAAGCTGATTGCCCGTAACGAAGCCCGGCATGACAAAACGCTGCAAGCTGGGGCATCTGCAGGCCAGAGTCCACTGTATATACGGCCCGCCCATGCCGATGAAGAAGCCGACGAGATCGTGAAAAGGCTCAAAATCCAGCAGACCGAAGGTCGCTCACTGGGCGATGTCGCTATTTTGCACCGGACCGTCAGCGGTACACGAGCAATTGCCGAGCGGCTGCTGATGGAAGATATTCCTTTTATCCAGTACGGAGAAGCGCCAGTATTCTACGATCATGCACTAATCCGGCCGGTTATGGATCATCTGCGGCTATCTGTCAATTCACGGCGCATGGATGCACTGCCGGGCGTGATCGGGCCGCTCTATATCTCACGCGATGCCGGTATAGAGCATATTATGAGCCAGGAACAGAAGCAGGCCAAAAAATATCCGCTGATCCACCTGTTTCACTGGGAGCGGCTCCAATCATTCCAGCGGCAGCAGGTCAAGGACCGGATCGTATTCCTGAAGAAAATCAAGGAAATGAAGCCACTGTACGCGATTCGCGAGATTCGCCGCGTCTTTTATGACAAATTCGCCAGTGCAGACTTTAGCGGACCGGCTACACGTCATAAAGATAATATCCGCGAGACACTCGATGAGCTGGAAAGTGCAGCCGGCAAATTTGGCACGGTGGAAGAAATGGTCAAATTTGCTGATGAACTGTCTGCCAAGCGAGAGCAAATGCTGGAGCTGATGAAGCAGGAAGCCCCGGAAGGCGTGCATCTGATGACGGTTCACCGGGCCAAAGGACTGGAATTCCCGTGTGTCTATCTGCTTGGCGCTTCGGAAGGCATCCTACCTCACAAAGCTGCCCTGCAGGAAGAAGCTCCCGAAGATGTCAAAGCCGGACAGGGTGTTACCGGACCCGATCCCGAGGGCAAGCTGATGCAGGCAGCGCTCGAGGAAGAACGCCGAATCGCCTACGTTGCTGTCACCCGTGCCAAGCATGAGCTGTATATTTCGTCACCTGTCATGCATCATGGCAAAACCGTACCGCCTTCACGCTTTTTGCTGGAAGCATTTCAATAATATCGACAAATCCAGTAAGAATAATCCCATAGAATAATGCTCGATAAAACACAAAAAAACTGCCGCTGATCTTATTCAGCAGGCAGTTTTTTGTGTTTCCATTATCGGCTTCAATCAGGAAGCTACCGCTTCCAGCTTAATATCTTCGACTCGCAGAGCACCTGTCTGCCAGCCGTACTGCAGGATGACGGTACCGACCGCTACACCATCGGACATCTGGGCCGCGACTTCGGCATTCAGCTTGTTATGATCATCCACATAATAGCGGATCACCGAACCGAACTGCGGCAGTTCTGCCGAATGGGACGTATTGACGGGCAGCGCTACAGCTGGCTGTCCGGGAACACGTGCTTGCACAATCTGTTTGCCTTCTTGATGCAAGATGGAAAAGGATACCTGATCACGTGTATAGTCCAGCGGGTCTTGCACGTCCAGCTCACGGGTACTGTTCCAGTCTACAATATGCGGTTCGGTAATATACGTCCCTGTTCCGTATCCCCGGGTCGTTATTACCACCGCTTCTGCTTCACCATCTTCATTAAGATCGGTCTGATAGACCAGCGGTTCATAACCGGGACTGCTGACAGTCTGCCAATCATAGCCCCGGCTTCTGCCGGTTTTTTCATCTTCAACGGTTATGTGATGATAGACCCCATCGCTGTTCTGACTCGCATACAGACGAATAGGCCCTTCCTGAACCAGTGGCGCAGCTGACGAATGGGCTGGTGAAGACGAATCATCCGGAGATGGAGCCGGACTGAATGTGCATCCTGTCGTTTCCAGCAGCACGAAAGCGGCAAGTATCGTCAAAAACCGCCGATGGTTCATGAATGTTCCCCCTTTGCTCTGAAGATAAATGCAGATCACCATACCAGCCTCAGAATAAAGTAGGATTACTATCGCTTATTTCATGAAAAGCTGAATTCATTTATGGAGTAAATCTGAGTGTGCCAGATAGGCTTGCGTCGTTTTAGTTTACTGCTTGATCTTGTCCTGGTCAAAATATTCTTCCAGCGTCAGATCCTTGGCGGCCACGTCTTGTGCCAGCTCTTTGCCGATATAGCGGATATGCCACGGCTCCCATGTGTATCCAGTGATGGCATCGGCGCCTTTTTTGTAACGAATCACGAATCCGTATTCTGCGGCATGCTGCTTCAACCATTTACCTTCGGCGGTTTTGCCAAAGCTCTGTTCCAGTCCGTATCCGATACCAGGGCCGGATACATCAATAGCCAGACCGGTCTGATGCTCACTGGTACCGGGGCTTGCGCTGACACGGTCGGTATACGCTTTGCCTTTGGTAGCTACATTGTTATTGTAGATGGTGACCTGACGTTTGTAGGAACGATAGCCGGATACGGCGCGCAGATCCAGTCCATCAGACTTGGAAGCTTTGAAGAGCTCTTCCAGTGCTTCAGCAGCTTCCTTACGCATATGGCTCTTCTCCAGTACACCATCATAGGAAAAAGCAACATCGGGAACGACCAGATCCGGCGGCTCGTAACCTTCCGGCAGATAGCGATCCTTGTTCACGATCACGGTCATGGATTCCGGATTAGTTACTACATCCTTGCCATCTACCTTTTTAATCGTGGATTGCAGGGAACTCTCTTCACGCTGCGCGGCCAGATCGGTACTACTGTCCGTAGAAGCGCCTGTCTGCTCACTGCTGGTTGCCGACGGTTGAGCTGCCGTGTTGTCGCCTGGAGCAGCAGTATTACCACCTGTACTCCCGTTGGTCTCGCCAGTTGTGGTTCCTTGAGCTGCTGGTTTCGATGCGTCTGTCTGGGGAGCAGCAGCTGAATCGTTACCACTATCTGCTGCTCCGCAGCCTGCCAACAGCAGACCGGACACCAGTACACCTGCCGGAATCATTACTTTCCATCCTGTTCGTTTTTGCTTATCCATCATGATAAATCTCCTTTGCTCACTGCCTCCATCGGGAAGAAAACAGAGCCGGTTCTACCTACCGGCTCCATACGGTGATCCTTATTTTTTGCTCTGCCGGGATACATGACGCTGTCTGATACGGTCAGCTACTTTACGGCGTACTTCCTCATATCCATCCATGGCGCCTTTAACTTCAGGCAGCAATGTCTGCAGATCCGGCATCGTCTCCTCATCGGGAGATGGCGTATATACAACCAGTGTAGCGTTTTTCTTTAATTGTTGCTGCCAGCTTTTATTGGCATTTTGTAAATATTCTTCAACTTCGGTCAAACCTTCACCCAGCTGATGCAGTGTACCTGCTGCCGCAGATTCGGCCAGCAGACTGCCCAGGCTTGGTTCATCGGATAATGTAGCTGCAGCCTCATCTTCCTGCTCGGAGATATTCCATTCGGCAGGTGCAGGCAGTTGTTGTCCCCACTGCTGCCAAATTTCACGCAGCAGCTTCTCCGTACTCCAGCCAGACAAATGCCAGGCGAGCAGCGGTTGATGATGCAGCTGCTCCCAAGCGTGAGCAAGCAGTGTCTGTATCTGTTGTTCCTCGATCTGCACATCAGCTCCGGTTGCGTAGTAAGCAGACAAACCCTCGCTTGTATGCAGATAAGGTGTGCAGGCAGACAGCACTTCGGCTACCGTCGCATCTGCCGGCAGTTCATGTACATATTCCAGTCCAATCGCGGACAGAAGCGAAGAACTGACCGATGATGATCCGTTCTCGTTCTCGCCAGCTTCTTCACGCAATACATCCCGTAGCAATAAATATACCTTTTGTGCCGAAGCACTAAGGCTGTTCAGCAGATGACGTTGTTCCTGCGCAGAAGGCGGCTGAATCGGAATCTCTACCGGTTCGGCAGACTCTTTTGCATCACCGGAACGCTGGATGGTTCCATGAATCATGCCCTCTGCAATGCGGCAGTCCTGGACAATCCATTCCTGTGTACTCATTCGTCAGCCCCCCATTCTGCCGATTGCAGGGAGACCAGCTGCTTCAGTTCTTCATCCGACATCTCGGTCAGCCACTGTTCACCTGCACCCACGACCTGCTCGGCCAGTGATTTCTTGCTTTCGATCAATTCATCGATCCGCTCTTCCAGAGTTCCCTGACAGATTAGCTTGTGTACTTGTACATTGCGCTGCTGTCCGATTCGGAAGACCCGGTCAGTCGCCTGGTTCTCAACCGCCGGATTCCACCAGCGGTCATAGTGAATAACATGGTTGGCACGGGTCAGATTCAGTCCGACACCGCCAGCTTTGAGCGACAGCACGAACAGCGGAGGACCTTCGCCCTGTTGGAATAGACTAATCATATCGTCACGGTTCGATTTACTGACGCCGCCATGCAGGAAGAATGGCTCCTGGCCATAATGCTTGCTCAGACGCGCTGTCAGCAGCTCACCCATTTCGACATATTGGGTAAATACAAGCGCTGCTTCTCCGCTGTCACGAATCATATCGAGCAGTTCGATCAGACGCGCCATTTTGCCGGAGCGTTCCTGCTTGCCTGTGTCTCCTTTGCCCGTATTATGCAGCAAATATGGATGATCACAGATTTGCTTGAGCTTGGTCAGTGAAGACAGCACAATCCCTTTGCGGGTAATACCTTCGGTATTGCTCATGCGTCCCAGCATGTCGGAGACGACGCTCTGATACATGCCTGCCTGCTCCACGGTCATGTAGCAGTACGACTTCAGCTCGATCTTGTCCGGCAGATCGCGCCGGATATCCGGATCGCTTTTAAGACGGCGCAGCATGAATGGAGATACGAGCTTGCGAAGTGTAGTCAGCTTGTTCTCCATTTCAGGACCTGCGCCTGTATTGTAGTTATGCCGGAACGAAGATGCCGTTCCCAGATAACCTGGATTAAGAAATTGGAAAATAGACCATAGTTCACTCAGACGGTTCTCTACCGGGGTACCCGTCATGGCAATCCGGTGCGGCGCATTCAGCTTCATAACGCTCTGCGCCTGCTTGGTCCGGTAGTTTTTGATATACTGCGCTTCATCGAGTATGATCGATGACCATTCAATCTGGCGCAGATCTTCTCCATCCCGTCCAGCCAGGTGATACGTGGTCAACACGATATCATGCGATCGGGCTTCTGCGGCAAATTCCTCGCCGCGTGGACGACGACTACCATGGTGAATGTACAACTGCATCTCCGGTGCGAAGCGTTCCAACTCACGCTGCCAGTTGCCGAGCAGTGAGGTCGGGCAGACAATCAGTCTTGGCGCTGTCACCGGCTGATCCAGCATACAGGTAATGACCTGGACGGTTTTACCCAGACCCATATCATCCGCCAGACACGCACCAAATCCCAGATCCCGCATTGTGGCCAGCCACTGGAATCCCCGCTCCTGATAAGGACGCAGTGTACCATGCAGTCCCTCGGGTACCGTTCGTTTCTCTACATCCCGCCATCCGCTGCCTTCCATCAGGTTCGTTAGCATCGGATTGGTCTCGATTTCGAAAATATGCAGCCCGTTCCAGAGTGCATCCTCTTCTTCGGCATAGATATGCATCAGTTCATTAAAGGAAATCTCGCCTTCTTCATGACGGCGGATAAAACGCAGCACCTGTTTGATCTCATTCAGATCCACTTCGATCCAGCCGCCATCAAGCGGAATAATCGGCACTCCATTTTTGACAATCTCGGCCATTTCCGCAGCAGTCAACGTTCTCCCATCCAGCACAGCCTGTGGTTCAAAGGATACCATCTGCTCCATGCCCAGGCGGGTATTTTCACTGGAACTGCGGTTTTCCTGCGGCTGGGGTGATTTCACCTTCAGCTTCAGTCCTGCGCGCTTTTTGCCTTCGCGTGTCCAGCGGGACGGTATCTGTACCGTAATGCCGGCTTTGCGCAGACGAGGAATATCTTCCTTGAGGAAAGCATACACATCGCCTGCTTCCATCATCCCGCCTACCGGACTTGCGGTGCGAATAAACAACGATACAATGGATGAACACTCCGCAGCGCGCCCAAGCTGCATCAATAGGCGCTGTTGCACATGCTCATACGTCCGGCCGCGCACAACCATACGGGTCTCCGGCTGCTTCCATAGCATCGCCGCTGGCAGCAGCACTGCAGGATCGGACTCATCGGTCGCCCAGAAAGACATCCGCCACTGCGGCAGCATATCCGATGGCATCTCTACAGCTTTGGATTCCCGGTTCTCCAGCGGAGGTTCCAGACGAACGACGAGTCCCAGCTCGCCAATACGCTCTTCCAGAACACCTGCCTCGGGGAGAGGAACTTCTGCACCATTATGATCACGAATCTCTTCTTCCAGCTCTGCCATGTCTTCTGCCGTTCCCTGAACAGCCAGTTCTGCCGTAGCATCGAACATGCTGTTCCACCAGAGATGTGCATGCGGGGAAGAACCCCGGCGGTAATTCGCCTGATACGCACGGAACTTGCCATAGCCGGCATCACGGAACATCCGGCGGACTTCCGCATCCATCATTGCTACCAGGAACGAATACAGCACCTCTGCTTTTGCCTGGGAAATGCCGGCAGGTTCTCCGGCTGCAAACAGTGACAGGGCAGACAATCCGATCATCGGAATCGACTCCGCCAGACGTGCGAACATCTCACGGTCTTCGCCTGTCAGCAGCGGCTTCCATACACCGCGCAGTGACGCTTGTGAACTGCGTCTGCCGGTACCGGCAATGACGCGGCTATCCGGCAGAATCTTGCCTTCACGCAGCAGCTTTTCGGCGAATTTCGCAGCAATATGCCAGTACCGCATCTCTGCACCAGCCTGAATTCCCTGACGGGCTACCAGCTTCTCATCCCATTCGAGCAGCAGATCGTACGCCTGCTCGGCGGAGAGTGCCAGTCCTTCTACCATACGTCCCGGCAGCCTTTTGTTGCGGCCTGCCCGGCGTGAAAATGTCTCTTTGGAAGCGGCACTGACCGGACCCGACTTCAGTTCGGCCAGACGAAGTCCCGATTGGGCAAACGGACGCCGCCCTGCAGGCAGTTCCATTCTGCGCATTACTTTCATCCATGCATCCACTTTGGGTTCCGACATTTCACCGGAAAAACAAAAAAATACGTCTCCAATCCATATTCCATATAACGGTTGATCCATCATTGTCTCCCGTCCATCTCGGTCAAATCTTTACGATTGTAATAGTTAGTGTGTATTCTCATAACAGGATATTCCTCTCCTTACGGTAAGCAAGCTTTCAGGCCATCCTGTGCATGGCATCTGCTTTCTGGATAAATGCAAATAAAGCAGGTATCTTATCTATTATAAGGTTGGATGTTCGAAAATTCCATATACACTGTCAAAAATACAATAAATATCAGGAGGAATATGATCATGAGTCCTACCATTTTGCTTGAAGTGATTGCGACGACTCTGGAAGATGCGCGAATTGCAGCCGCAGCAGGGGCCGATCGAATTGAATTGATCGCCTCCCAAGAGGAAGGCGGATTGACTCCTTCTCTGGATTTGATACAACAGATTACGGCAGAGAGCCCCATACCGGTCAATGTTATGATTCGTCCACATAGCCGAAGCTTTCATTATAACTCTGCCGAGCTGGAGCAGATGGTACATGATATCCGGCAAATCACAGCCCATACCAGTGCATCAGCTCTCGTACTGGGTATACTGAATGCTTCCGGGCATATTGACGAAACAGCACTACAGCAGCTGCTTGCAGCAGCAGGAGAATTGCCGGTTACCTTTCACAGGGCGTTTGATGAAATCAGTGATCAGGAAAAGGCGCTATATACCTTATCCCGCTATCCGGCGATCACACGTATTCTGACCTCGGGCGGCCATGATACCGTACTGGATGCACGGGATACTATTACCCGGTTAAACCGAATTGCCCGTCAGCACCAGATCAGTCTGATTGCCGGTGCAGGACTTACCCTGGAGACACTTGGTGAATTCGTCCGTGATACCGGCGTACAAGAGGTTCATCTGGGCAGTGCAGTCCGTCAGGAAAGTAATATTCATCTGCCTCTGGATGCAGCCCGTATCCGTCAGGCCAAAGCAGCAATCATGACACTCTAACTACCTAATTGACCCATGTACACAGCAAAAAGACCCGATCCGCAAAGTAGTGCTGCGAACCGGGTCTTTTTGATAAATCAGGATTGATGCCGCAGTCGATGGTTTTGCATCGCAATCCGTGCTGCTCCGACCATGCCTGCCTGATTACCGAGCAGTGCAGGTTCCAGCAGCACTGGTCGTCCGCCCAGTTCATCGATACGCTGTACCAGCTGCGGCCACCATGTTTCACGTGTAACAATAACTCCGCCACCAATAATGATAGCCTGCGGATCGAAAATCTGATCCATATTGATAATCGTACTCGCAAAATCGTTGATCCAGTTATCCAGCAAATAACGGGCTTCGGCATCGCCTGCCCGCGCAGCATCCATCAGATCGGACAATCCCCAGCCTGTATGATAATTCGCTGCAATCTGGTTCAGTGCCTTGCCGGAAATATACTGCTCTACACAGCCTTTTTTGCCGCAGTTGCACGGACGACCGCCGGGATGAAGAATCATATGACCCAGCTCGCCGGCTCCGCCATACTGTCCCGAGATAATCTCACCGTAATGTACCAGTGCTCCACCCACACCGGTTCCGATCGTCAGCATGATCCAGGAACGGATCACTGCCGCTGCACCAATCCAGTCTTCTCCTGCAGCAGCAGCATGGGCATCATTGACCGTGTAGACCGGCAATCCCGTTGCTTCCATGACACGCTGTGCCAGATGCAGTCCTTTCCATCCGGGTAGATTGTCGGTCGCATCAATAACAATTCCTTTTTCCCGATCAATCCGTCCAGCTGATCCAATACCGATACCATGTATGGTAATAAACTGCTTTTTGATACTGTCGTAGACAATACTTTTTAGTTCATTCGCAATATAGAGAACACGGCTCAGGATAAATTCCGCACCCTGTTCCGCCTGTGTAGGCAGTTCCATTCGCTCAATCATCTGACCCTGTTCGTTCACCAGCGCACCCTTGATTCCAGTGCCACCGATATCTATACCAATCCAGCAAGATTCCATATTGATCATCTCCATGAGCTTAAATGTGTTATGTACTAACAGGGATCTATATCATGTTATCGTGTATTTTTAGCAAAAAAGTTAGCTTTTCCGTGAACTACTGACCCTATCCATTATACGCTATTCGCGTACTTTTATAACAATTACCATTATTTACTTATAAAGGAATATAAAACAGGTGTAATATATTTATTGCCCGCTTCTGAAACCCAAAAAGAGCGTACCACCTTTTTTTCGGCAATACGCTCTTTTTGGGTATTAGTACTTTATAGTACGGGTGTAACTCCAGCGGAGCTGATCATTATCTTGTTCAGACCCGCAGTGTCAATTCATCCAGCTGACGATCCTGAATACGGATCAGTATATCTCCACTATGTTTATCTATACTCCAGCCTGTCTGCCCGGCAGCTAGCTCATCTGCTGTAAGTTGCTGCAGCTGATCAATAGCGGCAGGCGTGAAACCCGGCTGCCGGAGCGTAAACCGAAGATGCTGACGCTGCGGCTGATAACTATCTTCCAGGTAACGGATCGATAGGGTCAGCACTCCCTCCGCACCATTTGCCTGCACATGCAATCTGGAGTATTCCCCCTTCTCATGGGCAAATGTCTCTCCATCATCTTCATACAGCGTATATTCCGCCTGGAATGTATCGGTTGCTTCCGCTCCATAAATATGGAAGTTGACCAGATCATCCACATGATGGTCTGCAGCATGCTGACGCAGTTCGCCTTCGGCTACGATCGCTCCGCCACGAATATATATCGGCATAATATCCAGCGGAGCATGAGCCAGAACCGGCCGTCCACCTTCCTGTTTTTCACCGGTCCAGTAATCGTACCAGATGCCTTCCGGCAGATAGACAGTGCGATAATCGGTATCCGGACGATAGACCGGAGCAACCATTACATCCGGACCAACCAGGAATTGATCACATAGATTGGTCACTTTGGGATCTCTCGGGTACTCCAGCAGTACCGGACGCAGGATCGGCATCCCTGTCTGGGACGATTCGTAAAACAGATTATACAGATGCGGCATCCAGCGGTAGCGTAGACTGATGTACTCCCGGATAATATCTTCCATCTGTTCGCCAAACGACCATGGCTCCTGTCTTACTGTTCCAATCGAAGAATGATTGCGACAATATGGAAAAAAAGCACCCATCTGTGTCCAGCGTACCAGCAGCTGACCCGAAGTATCATGCGCAAATCCGCCAATATCCGGTCCGGCAAATGGCAGTCCGGACAGTCCCATATTCAGAATCATTGGCATTGCCATGGCCATATGCTCCCAGAAACTGCGATTATCACCTGTCCATATTGCAGCATAGCGCTGAATACCGGAATATCCTGCCCGTGTCAGTACAAAAGGACGTCTGCCATCCATATGCTGCTTCATGCCTTCATAGGTAGCTTTGGACATCAGCATACCGTACAGATTATGAATCTCCTCATGGGTGACCGGATTACCGTCATTGTGGTGCATAACATCCGGGTCCATCGTTTTCAGCTCATTAAATACAGCCGGCTCGTTCATATCATTCCAGATCCCATCAATGCCAAGCCTTGTATAAAAGGCATGATGATCACCCCACCACAGGGCCGTCTTGGTGTCTGTAAAATCAGGAAAGGCACTGATCCCCGGCCATACTTTACCCAGATAAATATCTCCTTCCAGTCGGCGGCAGAAATGTTCTTCTTCCACACCTTCCCGGTAGATCGGATATTTGGGATCTTTTTTCACGCCAGGATCGACGATCGGTATGATACGGATGCCCATCTTCTTGAGCTCTTCAATCATGCCCTGCGGATCGGGGAAACGAGTCTTGTCAAAGGTAAACACACGATATTCATCCATATAATGAATATCCAGATAGATTACATCGCACGGAATATTTTTGTCGCGGAAGCTGTGCGCCAGATCCATGACTTCCTTTTGATCCATATAGCTGTACCGGGACTGATGATAGCCGAGTGCCCATTTCGGAGGCAGCGCAATACGGCCGGTCAGCGCTGTATAACGTCGCACGACATCTTTGATCTCAGGGCCATGAATAAAGTAAATATCGTACGCACCAGTCGTACATCCTATCATGTAAGCGACTCCATGAGAGCGCATATCAAAATCCGAACGGCCCGGATTATCCAAGAATATTCCATAGGTCGAGTGATTATGCATATGGATCAGCAGCGGAATAGATTCATACAATGCTTCGATCTCCGGCATATGGGGAGCATAAACATCCGTATTCCACATGGTATAGCGCTCGCCGCGCTTATCCAGAAAGCTGGACTTCTCTCCCAGCCCGTAGAAATGCGAATCGTCCTGCATATTGAACAGTGCATTAATAGCGCCGCGCGGTGTCCAGCTTACGCTTTCCTGATGGGCAATCTCATGACCTTCATGATCCGCCACCGTTAATGCAAACGTTTGCTTATTTAGGGTGACAATAAGCATTCCCGTACGAAAAACCAGCTCCTGTTCATTCTCTTTGACCTCGGGACGCACTTTTTGCTGCTGTGGCAGAACAGCAATCGTCGTGGACAAATCAAGGCTCTGATTATCAAACACTTTGAAACGAAACTCCGCATCCGACAAAAAAACCAGTGCAGCACTTGCCATCTGGCCATGACACAGATAAGTACCTTCGTGTTCTTCCCATTCTTTTAGCTGGCCAAATGAACTCCATACTTGCTGGATAATTCGGCCTTCTACATGATCAGGATGTATAGCTTCGCTTGTATCTTGCATCATTGTGTATTCCCTCCGTCTGTGGTGGTGTGTGTATAAATTACGGAATGACTGAACCTGTTGAATATAGGGGCTGCTGGCTTCACTAATTCAATAAGAGTACAATGCATGCTCATTCCAAAAGTATATTAAGCTATGTAACTCTCATTAATCGACTATGTAGAAATCCATGATATTTTGCATCATATCATCTGTGGTAACGTTTGCACAATAGCTAATATGCACCTCTTTCAGCTTATAAAATAATGTATTTCTACGATATAAGCTCCTATACGTGCTTATGCGTTGATTTACGAATAAAGCTATTTTTGTACAGCTAGCGTTACAAATATCATTTTATATCCAAAAAAAGCAGCCAGCAGAGAAATCCACCGGCTGCTTTTTTGATTTGTAAGCCACTTCACCTGTCTATCTACTAACGCAGCTGCAGATTCACCCACTGCTCCTGCATCTGCTGCAGCATACTCTGACGGTTCAACTCGCCAGCCAGATAAGCCTGCATCGTGCTGGCATAGTCTTTGCTTAATCCCATCGGGAATTTCGGGAAAATCCATGGCAGAATCTTGCCTGCATTGTTGTATTTCACAATATCCGCTCCGATTGGTCCCAGCTGCTTGTCGGAGGTCTGGATATTTTTAAAGGCCGGAATAAATTTAAATTCGTCGGTAATGTAATGTTTACCTGTGTCCGAGCTGACCAGCCAGTTCAGGAACTCTTTGGCTTCTGCTTTGACAGGAGAGTTTTTGTTAACGACCCAGTTGTTCGGTACACGTACAAAGACGCGGTCATTCTCTTCCTTGTTGTTATTAATTGGCATAGGCATCAGACCAATATTCATATCCGGTTTGATTCCGTCAATCTGTACCTGCGTCCAGTTGCCCTGCTGCATCATGGCAGCTTTGCCGTTCGCGAACAGTGTCACCTGGGTATTATAATCGGTTGTGAGCGGATTCGGGTTACCATATTTGACCATCAAATCAAGCAGATTGAGCCACTCATCGAACTTCTCGTTACCCGGAATCTGTGCTGTACCGTTATCCAGCTGCTTCAGGAAGGCAGTAGGATCATCTTGATGGGCAAATGGAATGGTTACGTTATGATTGCCGAGCACCCACCATTCCTGGAATCCATTTGAAAATGGGGTATAGCCTGCTGCCTTGAGCTTCTCGCAAGCGGCACGCAGTTCATCAATCGTGGTAGGCAATTCGGTAATGCCTACTTTTTTGAAAATATCCTTGTTGTAAATAAATCCGTAGCCTTCCAGACCATTCGGCTGACCATAAATATGGCCATCCTTGCTGATCTGCTCTGCGGCACCATCTACGATATTTTTGACCCATGGCTGGTCGGACATATCTTCGAGATATTCGAGCCACAGATTCATCTCTTCATCTCCACCGTTGGTGAAAATATCCGGTTCGTCACCGGCAGCGAATTTGGCTTTGAGAGAAGCCGCATAATCGGCTCCACCGCCGACCGATTGAATCTCCAGCTCCACATCAGGATGCTGTTTCTCATATTCCGCTTTGAGCTTGTTCAGAGCGTCCGCAATCTCGACTTTTCCCTGATAGATGTGGATTACCTTTTTGCCATCGGCGGTTACATTCCCGCCCTGCTGGTTCCCGCATCCGGCGATCAGCACAGACAGGCTGAGCAGCAAGGTGAGCGGGATAAGCCATAACTTTTTCATTGAGGGTCCTCCTGTCTTTCTGGGCTTGGCTGGCACTATACAGGATATCTTGGCTGGCATAGTTAATGCATACCGGCTAGTTCAGGATATCCTGCTTATTGGTTTTGGTATGGAATGAGCAGAGAATTGATAGCTGTCGCATGAACTGTGCAATATTTGCAGATCTTATCCTTTTACCGAACCGGCGGTGATTCCCTGGATAATATAACGCTGCAGGAAAAGGAAGAAGATAATAATCGGCGTGATACCCAGCACCAGTGCCGGCAGCGCCATATCCCACTGCTTGGTGTATTGGCCAAAGAAGCTGTACGTCGCAAGCGGAATCGTACGCATCTCCGGACTCGACAGCATCAGGGATGGCAGCAGATAATCGTTCCAGATCCACAGTGTATTCAGAATAATGACTGTTACGAACATCGGCATCATCAGCGGACACACGATACGGAAAAATACACCATAACGGTTGGAGCCATCGACCCGTGCCGCCTGCTCAATCTCCAGCGGTACATTTTTGACGAATCCATGGAACAGGAAGATCGACAGCGGAGCACCAAATCCCAGATAGCTGACGATCAGACCAAGCATGCTGTTACTCAGACGATATGCACTGGCCATCTCCATCAGCGGCAGCATGATCGATTGAAAAGGAATAACCATTGCAGCGACGAGTACAAAATACAGAATCCGGTTGAACCGGCTCGGATGACGCACCATCTGGTAGGCTGCCATGGCGCTGATCAGCACCAGCAGCAGATTGCTCGCGATAGTAACGATCAGCGAATTTTTGAGCGCAGACGGGAAATCGATTGCTTTCCATGCATCTACATAGTTGCTCCACACGAACTGTTGCGGCCAGGACGCCGAATTGGACAAGATATCACCAAACGATTTGACCGAGTTAATAATCAGAAAATAAAACGGAATCAGGAACACCAGTCCCAGTAAAATAACGATAATTTCCAGAATCAATGTACGGGCGCTGTATTTGCTTTGTACGTCCATTACATCTCAACCTCCCTGCTCTTGGTAGCACGTACCTGAATACTTGTAATGATGGCAACAATTACGAAGAAGATAACCGCTTTGGCGGTACCCAATCCGAGACGGTTATTGGTAAAGGCTTCGTTGTAAATATCCAGTGCGACCGATTCGGTAGCCTTGAACGGTCCACCGCCAGTCAGTGCGAGGTTCAGATCGAACATTTTGAATGCCCAGGAAATTGCCAGGAACAGACAGATCGTTACCGCAGGCATGATCAGCGGCAGTATAATATTGCGAATCACCTGCCAGCGGCTGGCTCCATCAATCTCAGCCGATTCCAGTACATCCTTGGGAATATTGTTCAGCGCGGAGATGTAGATAACCATCAGATAACCGGCTGTCTGCCAGACAAATACAATAACAATGCCCCAGAAGGAAGTTGCCCGGTCACCAAGCCATGGCAGATTGAACAAGCTCCAGCCTGTCGCTTCCCCCACAGCAGCAAAACCACGGATAAAGATAAACTGCCAGATAAAACCGAGCAGCAGACCACCAATCATATTCGGCATAAAGAAGACCGTTCTAAGTATGTTTCTCGTGCGGAGCGGTTTGGTCAGTAAGTACGCGAGGATAAATCCAAGCAAATTGGTCACAATAATGCCGACGACGGTGAATCTGACGGTAAACCAGAACGCATTACGGAAATCGGGATCTTTGGTCAGGATGTGGGTATAGTTCTCAATTCCGATCCAGTTGATCTGGCGGGAGATGCCGTTCCAGTCTGTGAAGGAGTAGTAGACGCCCAGGAAGAAAGGAATAATAACAATCAGAATAAAAAAGAATGTAGCCGGTCCTACAAATACAAGCTGCTGAATCCACTGCGACAACTTGCGCTGCCCCGATGTTCGGGTAACATGGCGTGTTGCCTGAGCCGCTCTGGTATCGTTCATATTTCCAACCCCTTTTGATAATCGACTTTTTCCATATTCTTATTCGCAATATATTGTTATATACCCAAAGTTTGATAGAATGATGTCACTTGATCATCTTTTTTTGTAAACGCCATCATTTTGGACAGTACGGGGATATCCGAATCGAAATAAGTGTCTTATCACAGTAACGTTCACAAAATAATCTGCTATCAGCCTTTACAATAAGCCAAACTGCGGGTATATAAAGAGAGTACTGTTTTTTTCAAACTACATATCCCACCAAAGGAGGCAATACTCTTGGCAAAACTGAATATTTACCGCTGGCTCAACGTGCTGGGAATTGTAGGCGTACTGATTGTCAATTACATGGCAAGCGCGCTTACCCTGTTCGGAAGAGACACAGGCGATATCTCGGATCAGTATGAACTGTACATCACTCCGGCAGGCTATGCCTTTTCGATCTGGTCGCTGATCTATGTGCTGCTGATCGGATTCATTATCTATCAGTTCCGCAATACGGATGAGAGTCGCGAATCGGTCAGCGCTGTTGGTCCGTGGCTATTCCTGAATTCCCTCTGTAATATGGGCTGGCTGATGCTCTGGCATTCGCTTGAACTGGAATGGGGCGTACTCGTTATTGCTCTGATGCTCATCACTCTGATCATTCCTTATCTGCGCATCCGCAAAATCGTTCAGCCAACAATGGCACAGATTCTGCTTGTGAAGCTGCCGTATAGCATTTATATGGGCTGGGTATCTGTCGCTACGATTCTGAATACAGGGATCGCACTGAACAAAAATGGATGGGACGGCTTTGGATTATCACCGACTGTCTGGTCAGTCATTGCACTGGTAGGCGGTGCGCTGCTAGCTATTATTATCAGCTACCGGTACCGGGACAGCATCTATCCGCTCGTATTCGTCTGGGCGTATATCGCGATTGCTGTGAAGCACCCGGATCTTCAGGTCACTCACTGGACAGCACTGATCGCTGCGATTCTGCTGTTTGTATATTCGATCTGGATCTTCTTTGTACGTAACAAATCACGGGATTGATCCTGATTACGATCCAAAAAGGCTGTTCTCCATTTGAGGAGAGCAGCCTTTTATGTATAATGCAGTGTAGTTAGCGGTACAGGGATAACAATATGGTTCTCATGATCAACCATGCGTAGTTTAGACCAGATGGCAGGCGACCCAGTGATCATTGCCGGCATCGCGAAATACAGGTATCTCTTCTCGACAGCGCTTCTCTGCAAAAGGACAACGGGTATGGAATTTACAACCGGATGGTGGATTCGCGGGACTCGGGATATCGCCCTTAAGTACAATCCGTTCACGCTTCAGCTTTGGAATAGGTACAGGTACAGCAGACAGCAGGGCTTTTGTATAGGGATGCAGCGGATGAAGGAATAATTCGTCCCGGGAAGCTTTCTCTACCATCGAGCCGAGATACATTACCCCTATAGTGGAGCAGAGATGTTCCACCACGCTAAGATCATGGGAGATAAACAAATAGGTAATCCCCCGTGTCTCCTGCAGATGACTGAACAGGTTAATAATCTGCGCCTGAATCGACACATCCAGTGCCGATACCGGTTCATCCGCAATAATGAGATCCGGATTCAGAATCAACGCGCGGGCAATCCCAATACGCTGCCGCTGTCCACCGGAGAACTCATGTGGAAACCGATCCATGTGATACGAAGACAATCCGCAGGATGCCAGTACATCCTGTACCTGCTCCCGTACTTCAGCCGGAGAAGCCAGTTCATGATCCAGCAGTGCCTCTCCAATCGCATCTCCGATCCGCACACGCGGATTCAGTGAGCTGTACGGGTCCTGGAAAATAAGCTGCATACGTGGACGCAGTCGGCGCAGCTTTTGCTCGGATAGCTGGTACAGATCAATCCCCTGGAAATGAACATCCCCAGCTGTCTTGTCCATCAGCCGGATCGCTGTTCGTCCGACAGTAGACTTGCCGCTGCCTGACTCACCGACCAGACCAAATGTTTCTCCCGGACGAATGGCAAAGCTGATATCGTCGACCGCTTTCACATGACCGACGGTACGGCTGAACAATCCGGATTTGACCGGGAAATATTTCTTGAGATGACGAATGTCCAGCAGTGCCTCAGACATGAACAGCGGCCCCCTTTTCATACAGCCAACAGGCTGTCTTTTGCCCATTGTCCAGTTCTCGCAGCGGCGGCTGTCGCTCCCGGCAAATATCCATGCAGTGCTCGCACCGATCATGAAAATAGCAGGAGGTTTTCAGTTCCAAGGGATTGGGCACATAGCCGGGGATGGAATAAAGCGCTTTTTGCCGCTGATTCATAACCGGCTTGGAGCGCAGCAGCCCCTGGGTATAAGGATGACGAGGATGCTCAAATAGTTCTACGACTCCGCCTTCTTCCACCACTTTGCCGGAATACATAACGATCACATAATCCGCCATCTCGGCGACAACACCCAGATCATGAGTGATTAGTAGAATCGACATTCCCCGGTCTTCCCGGAAGCTGCGCAGCATATCGAGAATTTGCGCCTGAATCGTAACATCCAGCGCTGTCGTCGGCTCGTCTGCGATCAGCAGCTTGGGTTCGCAAGAAATAGCGATAGCAATCATGATCCGTTGCAGCATACCACCGCTCAGTTCATGCGGATAGGCACGGATAATCTGCTCGGGACGGGAAATCCCCACCTCTGTAATCAGTTCCAGTGCCCGCTGCTGAGCGGCTTTACGGCCGAGTTTGCGGTGAATCATCAGCGGCTCGGCCAGCTGTTCACCAATAGTTAATACCGGATTAAGCGACGACATCGGTTCCTGAAAAATCATCGAAATCTCATTACCACGGATCGCACGCAGATGATTACGGCTCAGTTCCAGCAGGTTCTCGTCTTCAAATTCGATAGCTCCTCCAGCAATTTGTCCGGCCGGCTCTTCAATCAGTCCCATCACAGATAGTGCCGTGATACTCTTGCCACAGCCGGATTCCCCAACGATACAGACGATCTCGCCCGGTCTGACCCGAATACTGACATCGTCTACAGCGTGGACAACTCCTTCATCCGTCTGAAACTGCGTCCGCAGGTTACGGATATGCAGCAGATTATTTGTCATGATGTCACCTACTTTCTCTGCTTCGGATCGAGTACGTCCCGCAGTCCATCGCCGAAGATATTAATCGCAATCACTGTAATAAATATGGAAAAGCCCGGCGGGACCCACAGCCAAGGCCGTTCCTGAAAATCAATCATATTATTAGCCGTATCAATCATATTGCCCCATGTTGGTGTAGGCGGCATTACACCCAGCCCGAAAAAGCTCAGTACCGACTCGCTCAGAATCGCTCCCCCAATATTCAGAGTCGCAATCACAATCAGCAGCGGTACCAGATTCGGCAGCAGATGATTCACCAGCTTACGACGGTCTCGAAGACCCAGTACCACGGTGGCCTGCATAAATTCTCGTTCCCGCAAAGACAACAGTTGACCGCGAATCATTCGCGCCAGGGATGGCCAGCCAACAAAGCTCAGAATCAGCATCACGATATACATCCGGTAATCGGAAGGCACTTTCCATTCCGATAACAATGCCCCGAAAATAAATAGTAGTGGCAGACTCGGAATCGTCAGCAG
The DNA here is from genome assembly GCF_000346635.1 of Paenibacillus shenyangensis. Taxonomy (NCBI): domain Bacteria; kingdom Bacillati; phylum Bacillota; class Bacilli; order Caryophanales; family Paenibacillaceae; genus Paenibacillus; species Paenibacillus shenyangensis. The sequence continues at coordinate 86,507 of NZ_AOIG01000009.1, read as the reverse complement.
CAGATCAGCGATGCGCATAATGATCTGGTCTACGATTCCCCGATAGTACCCGGCAATCGCGCCCAGCAGAGTACCGATAAATACCGATAGAAACATGGAGGCAATACCAACAGTCAGAGAAATCCGTCCCGCCTGCATAACGCGTGTCAGTACATCCCTGCCAAGCTTGTCCGTTCCCAGCCAGTGGTGAATATTAGGCGGTCGGTTCATCATGCTCATATTAACCTTACTGTCTGTATAGGGAGAAAATAAGGGCCCGATAAAACAGATCAAAAACATACTAATCACGACCACCAGTCCGGCGATCGCCAGCTTGTTACGTATCAGCTTGCGCATGGATTGACGCCAGAGTGACGATCTGACAGCGCGCTGTTTTGCCGCATGCACTCCTGTGAGTTCAGCTTGTATTGAAGGCATACACCTCTCCTTTCCCATTCTGCCTGCAGGTCTATCCGCTCCTGTTCATCAGAAAACAGGCGGCAGTACAGCAGAATGCATGGTACGAGAACTTTTTTATTTTGAACGTTCCGGTTTGATTCGGAAACTCATTTGGCTAGACGCTGGATGGCTTGTACGTTCTCCTCCACTATTTAAAGCTTCACACGCGGATCGGCTGCATGATACAAGATATCCGAGAGCAGTGTACCAATCACTGTCAGTACAGCAATAAACATCGTAAATCCCATTAAAAGCGGATAATCCCGCACAGTAAAAGACTGCATATACAGCTGCCCGATTCCCGGCCAGTTGAAGATTCGTTCAATAATGAGCGAGCCTCCAAACAGCGCTGGCAGTTCAAATCCCACCAGTGTAATCGCAGGCAGCAGGGCATTACGGAGTGCATGAGTAAAAAGCACCCTGCGTTCGCTCAATCCTTTGGCACGGGCAGTACGAATATAATCCTGTTTAATCACATCAATCATATTGCTGCGGAAATAGCGTGTTAGTGAACCGATACCGAGCAGCGTCATTACAATTACTGGCAGCGTCATATGCTGCACGACTTCCCGGATATAAGCGATTCCGGTTGCATTACTGCCTGTAGTCAGCATCCCGCCCGGTGGCAGCCATTTCCAATCCACAGCCAGAATCTTAATCAGGAACAGGCCGATAAAAAAGGATGGGATAGACATCGCTGCAAAGATAAAGATCATTACTAGCGTATCGAACCAGGAGTACTGCCGATAGGCTGCAATCACACCGATAATCACCGCTATGACCCATGTCAGAAAAGTCGATACAATCGCCAGCAAAAAGGAATTCCAGATATACTGGTTGAACAGTGTCAGCACAGGCTGCTGCTTGTCCAGCGAATAACCGAAATTACCGTGAAAAGCCTGATTCATCCAGGTTAGATAACGTTCCAGCAGTGGCTTGTTTAATCCGTACAGCTCGCGCAGCTCCGCTTTGCGTTCCGGACTCAATTTGATATTGCCGGTAATAAAATCTCCGGGTGTCATCGCATAGAGAGAAAAGATTAGCAATGATGCTGCCAGCAGAATCAGGATCGTATAAGTCAGACGGCGAGTCAGATACGCACCCATAAGCTACCCTCCTCTCTGTATTCGAACGTAAGAATCTGTCTGCAGATTATTTCAATGCCCACTGTGGCACACTCGAAGCAATACCATTGAACGGACTTACGGTCAGATCATTAATCCGTCCGTTATAGGCATAGACAATTTTTTTGTAATTGGTAAAAATCACTGGCAGATCATCGTTCAACAGTTTGAACAATTCGGCATAGATTTGTTTGCGTTTATCCAGATCATTGGTAGCCAGTGCTTCATTGTACAGCTTCACAAATTGCGGATTGTTATATCCTTTGATCTCTCCATCCAGAAACTGGACCAATCCGTCCGATGGGTCGGTCAGCATCGGTGTGGAGAAAGAAGCCAGGTCATAGTCTCCACCCTCTACTTTGGATGCCAACGAGTTGTAATCTGCGAATACTTCCGGCTGGAAATCCACTCCGATCGCTTTGAAATTTTCCTCTGCTACCGCAATAAACACATCAGTTTGTGCACTTTTGGAGCCCAGGTAATGCAGCGTCAGCTTTTGCCCATTTTTCTCGCGGATGCCATCGGCACCAGGTATCCAGCCTGCTTCATCCAGCAGCTGACCGGCTTTTTCGGGATCATAAGCATAGGGGTTAATCCCTTCTTCCGTATATGCCCATGAGATAGGCGGTGCCGGAATATTGGCGATTTGTCCTGCCCCCTGGTTAGCATCCACATAAATACTTTGACGATCCAGTCCATAGGCGATGGCCTGACGAACTTTTTTGTCCTGCAGTGCCTGATGTTCCAGATTCACCTGCAGAAAGCTGTACGTACTTGGGGTGTAAGGCAGGATATTAACAAAGCCCAGACTTTTGAGCTTGTCGATATTTTCCTGGGTAGCACTGAATGAGGCGAAATCAATCTCACCGGTCTCCACATACTGCCAGGTATCACCTTCGGAGGTTTTGTAGATGAAGTTTTTGGTTTTGGGTTCTCCTTTGAAATAATAAGGGTTGGCAGTGAAACGTACTTCCTGGCCAGGGATAAACTTCTCCAGTACATAAGGACCGTTGCCTACAGGCTTCAGATGAAGATCCTTGATATAATCCAGATGACCGAATCGGTAGTCTTTACCGTAATAAGCTTTGGATAATACGTCGCTCCCCAGTGTCAATAATGCAGTTGCATTGGGCTTGGCAATAGTTACCGATATGGTCTGCGGATCGGTAATTTTGATTCCGGAGATATGATCTGCTTGGCCTTCATGATATGCCTTGCCACCTTCGATCCCGAGCGTCGGAATCAGTGAATCGCCATCATAGGCTTTGTCATGCAGAATCGTCCAGGTAAAGGCTACATCATCAGCCGTTAATGGCGATCCATCACTGAATTTGAGATCTTTTTGCAAATGAAACGTGTATGTACGCTGATCTTTGGATAATTCCCAATGGTCTGCCAGACTCGGCGCCGGAAGCCCTTTGTCATCTGTAGTGACCAGAGGAGCAAACATCAATGAAGAGACATTGCCATCATAACCACTCTGGTGAAAATAAGGGGTAAATGCTCCACTCGGATCGGTCAGTGCCATAATAATTGTATTGGTACGCTGCTGGGCTGTCGCCGGAAGCTTGGACAGATCCGGTGCTTTGAACAGACTCGTCAATGCAGCAGGCCGCTGGGCAGAACCCGTTCCGGCTGCCGATGTGCTCTCTTGCGCTGCCTCATTGGAGCATGCTGTAAACAATAACGAGGTTAATAACACCCCGGATAGTAAAGCTGCACTTTTTCTCATTCTCCTGCTCCTAAAGTATATTATTCCGACCCATTAACTAGGTAAAGTCGGTAAGCCCTATTATAGAAATCACATCCATTAATGTAAATAGATAGAACACTTAAAGTCATTTATGGAAAAAGTGGCATGCTAGCTACCTCAATTCTGTCTTTCTTCCTTACAAAATCGGTTCTACGATTCTCACCCGCTATGTAATGCAGAACGACCCAAAAGGCTCGACGGCCAGGCTACCACCGATGATTCTGCCTGCAGGATATAATCTGCTGTACACAAAAAGACACTGCCCTATTAGGTGGCAGTGTCTGTCTTGATTCCATTTTGCTATTAACTTTAGGCTGCTGGTTAGCAGAACCTTTTTATTTCTTCAGTGCGATAACTTCAATCTCTACCAGTGCATCCTTAGGCAAACGGGCTACCTGTACCGCGCTGCGTGCTGGATAAGGCTCCTGGAAAAATTGACCGTAGATCTCGTTCATCGCTGCAAAATCATTCATATCCTGCAGGAATACGGTAGTCTTTACGACCTGATCCAGGCTGCTGCCCGCTGCTTCCAGCACAGCTGTTACGTTTTGCAGAGCGACACGTGCCTGTTCCTGTACGCCTTCTGCCATGTCTCCACTAACTGGGTCCAGACCAAGCTGGCCGGATGCAAAAATAAACATGCCTGTATCAATTGCCTGTGAATACGGACCCAGCGCTCCCGGTGCGCGGTCGGTTGCTATCGGTTGTTTGCTCATAAGAATATGCCCTCTTTTCCTGAATTGGAGTCTGTTGTTGTACTGCCATCTGACTCCCCTTATTCTAAAGGGCGGTCCGCAGCTTGGCAACAGCGTCACTTTGTCCGAATAGAGTAGGAAGTGCTATTATATCTGTCCTTTTCCCACCTGTTAGGCTTCCATCTCCCGGTATTGTTGAATCGGGACAGCTGCCGGTGCTTTGAGTACCTGACGTCCGGCGGTAACCGCCAGCAGGATCAGCAGTACACCGACCAGCATCTGGAATCCATATGCCTGCACCCAGAACGGCATCGGCTTCATCCATTCGAAGATCCGCCCGCCGACCAGCGGCCCGATAAAGGAAGCCAGTCCCGTAATCCCGGAATAGACCGCGATGAACATGGGACGTGCATTTTTGGGGGTATCTCCAATAATAAAGTTAAAGGACAGCTGGTTGAATCCACCAATTCCGATACCCAGCAGCATATGAATAATCAGCAACCCTACAACGACCGGTACAAAAGCAAGCAGTCCCCATGCCATACAGGCCACAGCGATAAACGGAAGCGTCCAGTACAGCAGTGTCTTGTTACTAAACCGCGCATTCAGGTTGCCCCAGAAATAAAATCCAAGCATCATGAACATCGTCTGTACTACTGTCATAAGTGTAGTTACCGAGTAACTTACTTTGAGTACTTCCAGCATGACATATGAGTAGAGAGGCACGACCAGTGTCTGCATCAGCAGCCAGACCGCGAGAAACAGCGATGCTTTGATAAAAGGTCCATCATACAACGGCTGACGCAGCATCGGTACAAACTTGGTCTCTGTGGAGCGTTCAAACGGTGCATCCGGATAAAACAGAATGACACCAATATTGATAACCGCACAGGTCCAGACGATAATGTACAGCAACAGGAATCCCTGTCCACCCGGCACTGCATCCAGCAGCATCCCGCCGACAAACAGCGTCAGACTACCCAGCGCATTCAGAATTGTATTGCGGATACCAAAGTATCGTCCTCTCAGTCGTCCCGGTACAATATCGCCGATTAGTGACGCCCAGACGACTCCGATCACCGCATTACATAGGAACGCGGCTATATATAGGATAATGAACCAGTTTACCCATATTGATCGGTCGAATAGAAAGGGTACAAGTCCTGTCGCTCCCCACAGCACCCGCTGCAAAATCGTGAACAAGACAAGCACCCATTTGCGCGTATTCAGACGCTGCAGCAAAAAGGCAATAATCACCTGAGCCACATTGACCAGAGTTGTCAGCGCGATCACGAATCCGATCTGGCTGGAAGTCGCGCCCAGATACAGCAAAAAACCTGTCAGGAAGGGCCCCCCGAGCAGGGTAGAAAATATCGTTGAGGGTACCCCTTCTATCGTCGCGATACGCAGATGCTTGCGGTACATCGAATAACGACGCTTTTGCATATTCAATCGGTTCAGCCCCAGAGCATGTCTTCGTTTAATAACGATTCCTCCTTTGACGGCATGAAACTTTTGATATTATGCCTGTTTTGATATTGTGATGGTTTGGAATACCGTAATCATCAATTGTTCATTGAAATCTGTATAAATTCTTGAACGCTGAATGTTTTCTTTTTACCCTTTTCATCAAATATTAAACGGAATTTCACATATCTTAATTTATAGTAAACGTTTACATTCCCATAATTGTTAAGTGATTTAGTTTTTTTATTTATTGTTATTATTTATATTCTACATTTCATAAAACCATAAGTTTCCACTAGTTCCTAACTTTGTAACTATAATTATTTATGAAATTATAATTTGAATAATACATATTCATAATTAGATATTTACATTTAAAAGGGGCTTATTTTTCATTTATTGTCATAAAATGATATAAATAGAATTTATGAAGGGAGGGAAAACATGATAAAGCCTACTCTTTAATTTATGTTATTAGTATTTTTAGTTTTATTAGTTGTTAGCAAAACCATAAAATAAGCTTTAGGAGGAAAACCATGAAAAAAGAATACTATACTTCACTTTGTTTTTAGCTTTAATTTGTAGCGTTACTTATAATTCAGTTATTTATGCTAATCCTACTAATCAAAATGTAACCTCAGATGTTTATAACGCTACTAAAGTACTTAACCAAGAAGAAGTAAATCAAAAATTAAATGAAATCAATAGTAAATACAATGTAGGTGAACGTTTTTCAGATGAAGATGCTCAATTTATAAAACAATATGCTTTGCCAGTAGAAAATAATGCAGTATCAGAGAATACTAATGGACTCACAACTCAAAATCTACGGACTACTACTTGGGATATTAATGGTTCTAATAGTAGTTTAGGATATCAAACTATTGGTACGGTGACATTTAATGAAGGAGTCATAAATCATACTGTTAGTGTTAATATGACTACAAAAGATGTAAATAAAAAATATCATAGCGAGATTGGTAATCAATTAATCGGAACGGCTTATGGCGTAGTTGGTAGTGACGGAGTCGGCATTATCGCTAATATTAGCTTAAGCGATAAAGGTGATAACATCTCTTATCACAAATTAGTAGATTATCGTAGTTTTTCAGGAGTAGTTGCTTATATGTCGTTTCAAGCAAATGGATGGATAAAAAGTAATAATGGTAAGATCACTATTACACCGACTCTCACTAGAAGATAATTAAAGTTAAAAGTTTAGTACGAAGATTGAGGCCTTTGGCCTCACTTCTTCATACTTCATTGTTCTAAATGTACATGCAAGGAGGGTAATAATGCTAGTAAATACAATGATGAAATTATTAGGTTTTTTAGGTTTGTTGCTTTACTTTTTCTGCGGATTGGTATTACTAAATACTATCCAAATTCCCTATTCACCTAACGCTCTTGCTCACTTTTGGAGAATGATCATAGTTTGCTTAGGAGACATAATAATCCTGTATTTATTCTATCAACATATTATAGCCAGATATATGTTTAAAGCAGCACCAACTTTTCAGCTCAATTCGAAGATTTCTATTATGACTTTCATATTGGCATTGCTGTTAATTATCATATTTAAATGATTATAAAAAGATTAGCAAAAAAAAAACCCTTTTTAATAGATACATCAGCAAAATTATTGATTAAGGTGATTCTGCTGACGTTCTATAAATAAAGGGGGTTTTTAATACATATTACTTCACAAAAAATTTGGACGCAGGATCTAAAATTGTTTTTATCCTCATGCTTGAAGTCCGACTAGCTCGTCGGCAAATACAGCGAGAATACGCTGCCTTCGCCTTCCTTGCTCTGGAGTCGCAAATGACCACCGAGCAGATTGGCCAGATTGCGGCTGATCGAGAGACCCAGACCGGTACCGCCATATCGACGGGCGATCGAGCCATCTGCTTGCTGGAAGGCTTCGAAAATCTGCTCATGCTGTGCCTGCGCGATGCCAATACCGGTATCCGTAACGTCAAATACCAGCCAGCCCAGCTGTTCTTCGCCTTCTACTACCCGGTGAATGTGCAGGGTGACGCTGCCCTGCTGGGTGAACTTGAACGCGTTGGCAAGCAGATTACGCAGAATCTGCTGAATACGCTGGGAATCCGAAATAATCGTATCCGGCACGTCTTCTTCCCGAATGACTCTGAACTCCATGCCTTTGCGGATCGCTATCATCTCAAAGTGCATCTGCAGCAGCTCAGGGATCTCCTGTACACTCACTTCCTCATAGGTAATCTCCAGCTTGCCTGCTTCTACTTTGGACAGATCCAGCACATCATTGACAAGTCCCAGCAGATCGAGTCCGGAGCGGTAGATCATCTCGCTGTATACCCGGGTCTCGCCGGGTGTACGCTCTTCCTCCTGTTCATACAGGAGCTGCGCCAGATTGATAATACTGTTCAGTGGCGTTCGAAGTTCATGCGACATATTTGCCAGAAATTCCGACTTGTACTGGGAAGCCAGCATGAGCTGCTTGGCACGTTCTTCCAGCACATGATGAGTCTGCTGCAGCTCTCTCGTCTGCTCGGACAGCAGCTGATTAGCGTGCTCCAACTGCATCATCCGCTGCTGTTCCAGATGGAATTCACGCAACAGCAGCATCAGTACTGCACTTAGTACAGTCGATACCGGCAGCATGATAGGCATAATTTCGGTCAGATATGTACGGGTGGGCAGCACCCCAAATGTTGCAATATTCACCGTGTTCACCAGATTAATCGCCAGCACAGTAACTGTTCCTTTGACCAACAACTTGGCAGCACTGCTGCGCATCCATACATTCAGCACCGCACCGACAGCACCCAGTATCGTCAGATTAAGCAGCCCGACAAAGGCTGCTTCGCTCAATCCAAACGTTAACCGGGTCAATCCGATCCCGAATCCGATCAGCAGAATTACCCATGCACGGGAATAGACGGCTGCAGCCACAATCACTGGCATAAACCGAAGATCGAAGATCAGATTACCCGGCAGGCGGAATCCAAAAAAGGAGCTCATCCAACCGGCAAAAATCAGCAGCAGGATCGAGCTGGCATATTTGGCTCTGCCGGACATCCGTGACAGTCCATATTTATACAGCAGATTGGCTATGTATGCGATCGTGACCATCATGCCTGCATTCATAAGGAAGTTTTTCACAAATTCCATATGCTCACTCCTGATTGAGATCAGATAGATATACTGTTCATTTCGTTTTGTATTATGTTCCGATTATTTTCTTCTAATTGAAAATAATTGGTAAAAGTTATTCTTATCATATCATAAAAATGAAGCATTTCCTCCACTTTGTCCTGCAGGGCCTTTCTGGTATGATATCAATAGTATTTCGATATGAATATATCCAATAGTCTAACATTATATCATTCACAGGAGGTCTTGCCTTTATTATGAAATTTCGCGTATCTGCGGTGCAATATCACCTTCACACCATATCTTCTTTTGAACAATTTGCCGATCAGGTAACCCATTATGTGCGGACAGCCCAGGAATTCGATGTCGATTTTATTCTGTTCCCCGAATTCTTCACAACCCAGCTGCTGTCGATTGGAGATGAATCCGGTGCGGCACTTGGTATCGAGCGTCTGCCCGAGTTCACGGAGGCTTATCTGGAGCTGTTCCAGGGACTGGCGCGGGAGACAGGCATCCATATTATCGGCGGTACCCATGTCACGGAAAAAGAAGGCAAGCTGTACAACACTGCTCATCTATTCTATCCGGACGGACGTGTCGCCACCCAGCCCAAAATCCATATCACTCCTACCGAAGTGACAGAATGGAATATGTCAGCCGGTGACGGACTAACTGTATTTGAGACAGACAAAGGGACGATTGCCCTGCTCACCTGCTACGATATTGAATTCCCCGAAATCGTACGTATGGCCAAAGCGCGCGGTGCCGATGTTATTTTCTGCCCATCCTGTACAGATGACCGGCACGGCTTCCACCGGGTACGCTATACAAGCCATGCCCGTGCGGTCGAGAATCAGATATACGTGGTGACGACCGGTACGATCGGCTCCCTGCCAACCGTAGACTTTATGCGCGGCAATTTTGGTCAGGCAGCTGTGATTACGCCGAATGATGTACCTTTCCCGCCGCGTGGTATTCTCGCCGAGGGTGAAATTAATGACGATATGATTATTACAGCCGACCTGGATCTGGAGCTGCTGTACAAAGTACGGGAGAAAGGCTCTGTTACTACCTGGCGTGACCGCCGTACCGATCTCTATACCGACTGGAGCTGAGGAACATGAACGTACGGTCCGATCGAGCAGGACAATATCATAAGTCCTGTTATGTATTCCATGAACAGCGTCCGTATCCTGCTGTTGTTCGCTCTTATATGGAAAAGGATTTCGCACGATTGATCGATATTCAGGCAGCTGCTTTCCCGCCGCCTTATCCGTCCGAACTGTGGTGGAACCGGGAGCAACTTCAGGAACATATCAGCCGTTTCCCGCAAGGGGCACTATGTGTAGAAATAGATGGAGTGATTGCCGGTTCGATGACCAGCCTGCTTGTTCATTTTGATGAAGGTCATCCCGAGCATACCTGGGAAGAGATCACCGATCATGGCTATATCCGCAATCATCAGCCCGATGGAGAGACACTGTATGTCGCCGATCTATGTGTCCATCCGGATTACCGCCAGTGGGGACTCGGTAAGCTGCTCATGCAGTCGATGTATGAAGTGACTGCTGCACTTGGACTGAAGCGTCTGCTCGGTGCAGGACGAATGCCGGGCTATCACCGGGTTGCAGATACCTGTACACCCCAGCAATACGTGGAGCGCATTACCAGCGGAGAGCTATATGATCCAGTCATCTCTTTTCTAATGAGATGCGGACGCACACCGCTGACGGTGATTCCCGATTATCTGGAAGACGAAGAATCGCTTCACTACGCTGTATTAATGGAATGGAAAAATCCGCTGCCACCGGCAGCCACTCAGGGAGGAAATTAAACAGATGGATTATGTACGCATTACTCATATCGATGATCCCCTATTCGCAGATATGCATGCATTGATGGGACGTATTTTCCCGGCAGAAGAAGTACTGGAGTATGAATTATGGCGCGAACCGCTAGAAGATCCCGGTATCCGTGTATTCGTAGCTGTACACGAAGGCCGTGTAGTTGGTGCTACCGAATATCGCTACTACGAAGACGATAATGTTGCCATGACCGACTTTACGATTATTGGGGAGCCTGGACTTGGTATTGGGCCTTTCCTCGCACAGCATCGTCAGACCGATCTGCGGGAGGTGGCTGCATCTTCCGGCAACCAATTATTCGGCATGTTCGCGGAGATCTATGATCCGTATCGCGCCGAGCGTCATGAATTTGGCGGTGTGAAGCCGATGGACCCGTTCGTACGCCGCGAAGTGTTGGCACATTTGGGTTACCGTCGTCTGGACTTTACGTATGTACATCCATCCTGGAACAATGACGGTGAGGCTGTATCCGAGCTGGATCTGTGTTTCCTCGCTTATGACCCTTCTACACAATCCCTGCCGGGCGCACTGATCGAGAAGTTTCTGCGCCGTTATTATGCCGTACTGGCCCAGAAGCCTGCTGCGTGGGAGCAGATGGTAGATGAAGTGGGACAGCACGATCAGGTTGCTTTGCTGCCACTCTAATCTTCTCTTTATCCGAACAGGTTGCATGTGTATATCCACACCGATGAAGTGGGCAGTATCGAAATATACAGATAGAATGTATAGACATTTGTTATATTATCATTCCGACCTGCACAGCAAACCGCGTCAGCAGATTTTCCTGCTGGCGCGGTTTTTTAATTATTTTATATATTATGAAGTACAAATAAAAATAGACGGCTGTAGTCTCCTGAACCAGGATTCTACAGCCGTCCTTTATATTATGTGCCATCTATGTCGTAGTTACATGCAAAGTAATCTTAACGTACTTTTGGCATTCTGGCAAGGGTTTTTGATAATTAATTGCCATTTGGTAAATATTACATATTTAAAAAAGGCAGTTTCTGTCGAATATAAAGCTGTATTTGTAGTATGATTAATGATTGATACTAACGTTTGAAAAGGAGCTTACTTATGCAATCTGTTTTTTATCGCAACCTCATCATATTACTGCTCTGTCTGGTGTCGGGTATTGTCGATGTTATCGGCTACCTGCAGCTGGGGCACGTATTTACAGCCAATATGACGGGCAATATCATTATTATGGGCATGGCTCTGGGGCATCTGCATACCGTCTCTCTGGTGCGTTCGGGTGCTGCTTTTATCGGCTTTATTATCGGTAATGCCGCTGCTGCCCTTTTTCTGGGACGGTCGCATCCGGGATCGGTCTGGTCGCCCCGGCTGACCGCTATTATTTCGATACAGCTGGTATTTTTCCTGGTATTTGCCTGGTTGTCTTCCACTCCGCTGGTGCCTGCGATGGAGTATGTATTGATCATCCTGCTCAGCTTTACAATGGGCATGCAGACGACGATGGCCCGCAAGCTGGCTGTAGCCGGAATCTCAACTACGGTGCTCACCAACAATCTGGCCAGTGTAATTGAAGACTTGGTAGCCCATGTGCGCCAGTGGTTTGGCCAATCGGCAGAGCGCCCACGCTGGCTAAAGGCAGATACGCTGCTGCGTCTTGCTGCTGTTATCATTTATGGATCGGGCGCAGTTATTGCGACACTCATGGAGCAGTCCCATACGCTGCTCGGCATCTGGATTCCAATCATCATTATGATCATCATTCTGGTCATTGCCGTTACCCGTTTTCGAGTATCTGCGGCCAAACTCTAACTCGTGCATTGAATCGGTAAAAGCTCAATATATGGATAAAGATAGATTTTCCCGGTCAATCATGAGATGATTCGTGCAGTTCGCTTACTTCTAGGGTAATAAGACATGCTGCAGATTTGAATATTAAATACCGGGTGGTAAAATCATGTTATGAAAAAGATATGGGAAATCTACAAAACTGATTGGAAAAATCTATTCAGCGTCTCTACGGGTATTCTGCTCGTAATCGCCATTATGCTGCTGCCTTCTGTCTATGCCTGGTTCAATATCAAAGCGATGTGGGACCCGTATAGCAATACTTCGGGCATCGTTATTGCCGTAACCAATGAAGACAAAGGTACGACCATTCAGGACAAAAAAGTAAATGTTGGCGATCAGGTGATCGATAACCTCAAAAAGAATCATACACTGGGATGGACATTCGTGGATCGTACCCAGGCGCAAAAAGGATTGGATAATGGGGATTATTATGCCACCCTGCTCATTCCGTCCGACTTTTCCAAAAAAATCGGCAGCATTCTGACCGATGATCCGGTCAAGCCGCAAATTCTGTATACCGTAAACGAGAAGATCAGTGCGATTGCACCCAAGATTACGGATAAAGGCGCTACTACACTCACCCAGCAAATCAGCGAGGAGTTTGTCAGTACAGCCAGTGAAGCCGTGCTGACCAAAATGCAGGACGCCGGGATCAAGCTGGAGGAGGAACTGCCAACGATCCGCAATATCGAGAACAAGATCCTGACGCTCGAATCCAGACTGCCGGAGATTGATCAATTTGCTGACCAGGCGCTGGAGCTCGAGAAAAAGCTGCCGCAAATCAATGCGCAGGCCCAGAAAATTGTTGAACTCCAAAAGCGTATTCCCGATATCAAGAAAGCGGGCGATATGATCCTCAAAGTCGAGGATAATCTGCCCAAAATTCGTGAAGCCGGCGACCAGATTCTGCTGCTGCAAAAGCGGCTGCCGGAAATTCAGAAAGCTGCGGACAAAGTCAACGAACTGGACCAGAATTTCTACAAAGTCGAGGATGCGCTGAATCAGGCCATTGAAGATGCCGACAAACTTGCGAATATTATCAGTACTGCCCAGCAGGCACTGCCCAAAGTCAAAGAAATTACAGATATCGGCACCGGATTTGCCGATCGGGTGAATACATTTCTCGATGAAAATGATGGCGCCTTTGATTCGATCGCGCCGATTATCCGCCAGAATCTGGTACTGCTTCAGCAGACCGCCGACGCGACGACACAGTTGGTCGATGCTGTACAGAATGCGGATATTGATCCACAGACAGCCATTGATACACTGTCATTTCTCGATCAGCGTCTGTCCCGCGGTGCAGCTATTCTGGAGCGCACAACCGATTTGCTAAACCGAATCAACAATGTGCTGCCCAATCATCCGCTTGATCGTGTAATCAGTCGTCTCGACAATGTGCACAGTCTGATGGAGCGCCAGATTACACTGGTGCGCAGTATCAGTCAGGCGATACAAAATGGACAGCAGCCAGCGCGCGAGATTCTGGAAAATCTGCGTCAGCTGTCTACTGAAGCCAGCGATACGCTGGGCGATATCATCTCCCTGTATGATGAACAGATTGTACCGGATATCAACCGTGGACTGGATAATCTCAAGACCGCTGCCCGTGACGCCGCAGATGTTCTTCATACGGCGCAGAGTACACTACCCGATGTAGAAGCCGTACTGAACGATGCCCAGAACGGTGTACAATTCGGCCAGGAAGAGCTGGGTCTGCTCAAACAGGACCTGCCGAAGATCCGTCAGAAGCTGCATGACGCCAATGAGCTGATCCAGAGCCGGATGGCCCAGTTTACCCAGGTAGTCGACAAAGCGGCAAACTTTGTGCGAACCGATCTGCCTGGAATAGAAGACAAAGTCCATCAGGCAGCTGATTTTGTCCGTAACGATCTGCCTCGTGCCGAGAAGGAATTGAACAAAATTACCGATCTGATCCAGAACAAGCTGCCTGAAGCGGAAAAAGCCGTGCACAAAGTCGGTGAATTTGTCCGCAATGATCTTCCGGGTCTGGAGAAATCGGTGCATAATGCCGCCGATAAAGTACGCCTGCTCAAAAACAGCGATAGCGAGCTATCCCAGATTATCAAATGGCTCAAAGGCGATATCCAGCAGGAGAGCGACTTCCTTGCCAATCCTGTTGATCTGAAGCAGGTTCGTACCTATCCGATACCAAACTACGGTTCGTCGATGTCGCCATTTTATACAACGCTCTCGATCTGGGTGGGCGGCATGCTGCTGATCTCCATGTTCAAGGCAGAAGTCGATAATCCGGAACGCCGCTTCCGTCCGTACCAGGTGTATTTTGGTCGCCTGTTCACGTTTATGACGATCGGCCTGGTACAGGCTTTTGTTATCTCGATGGGTGATCTGTTTATTCTCAAAGCCTACGTCGCCGATCCGATCTGGTTTGTAACGATGAGCATGCTGATCAGTATGGTATTTGTGACTATGGTATATACGCTGGTATCCGTATTTGGCAATATTGGTAAAGGACTGGCCATCATCCTGCTGGTGCTTCAATTCTCCAGCTCGGGCGGTACTTTCCCGGTGAGCATGACAGGTACATTTTTCCAGGCGCTTCATCCATGGTTCCCGTTCACCTATGCGGTCGAACTGCTGCGCGAGACGGTGGGCGGCATGCTGATGACGACGGTGTACAAGGATATCACGTATCTGATTATCTTTATGCTGCTGTTTATCCTGTTCGCCCTGCTATTCAAAAAACCGCTCGGTCCGTTAACAGAGAAAATGGCCGAAAAAGCCAAAAAGACCAAAATGATTCCATAAAAAAAGCCTGCAGCTGTTCTTCTGCAGACCGGGACCTGATCAGGAGATCAGGTCTTTTTCTTTGCGTGGATACTTTGCGATATCCGGTTCCTTTGTATTGGGGATAAGGGGCGGCCCTTCCACAGTAGTGTAATAATACTCAATAAACAGCGTCGCCAGCTGCGGGTCCCACTGGGTGCCCCGTCCTTCTTCCAGAATCGAAATCGCTTTGGCTTTGGGCATTCCTTTTCGATAAGGACGATCCGATGTCATCGCGTCAAACGCATCCGCTACCGCGATAATACGGCCGAATAGCGGAATATGGTACCCTGCCAATCCATCCGGATAACCGCGCCCATCAAAACGTTCATGATGGGAACGCACACCCGGTAAATAAGGACGCATCGCATCGGCAGGCTCGACCTGTCGCAGAATACTTTCACCCATTTCTGGATGCTTTTTGATCTGGTCAAACTCTTCATCTGTCAGCTTGCCATCCTTGAGCAGCACCGAGTCCTGTACACCAATTTTGCCAATATCATGGAGCAGGGCCGTTTTGCGCAGCTGATCCAGATCATAGGAGCACAATCCGGCACGTTTACCGATAGCCAGCGCATATTCGGCGACACGCAGCGAATGACCCGCTGTATACGGATCACGTGCATCCAGTGCTGCTGCCAGCGTAGCAAAGTAGCTGTCCAACAGTAGCTGATTGCGCTCATCGCGCATTTTGAGTCCCTGCACCATGTGATTGAATCCTGAGATCAGCAGGGAGAAATCGTCCGAGTAATAATCCAGCGCATCGGCACTGAAGTCCCCATCCTTGATCCGGGACATGGCATTGTACAGATTATTGATGGGATGCTCCACATCACGCGCCAGCAGCTGTGCACCAATAATACTAAAAACAATACTGACGACAATGACCATTCCTGCCCAGCTCCAGTACTCCAAAGCCTCCATGCCGGTGATCTCCTGCAGCCGGATTTGCGCAGCCAGACTGAACAGCATAATCGGAAATACACCGATCAGAAAAATGCTCAGCTGAAACTTCCGGCGGACAGTGAGGTGAATTTTGCCGAGCAGCAGTGTTTCTTTACCATAGAGCGTTTTGAGACGTTCCTTGACCGCAATCAGCATGGGCCGAATTGCCGAAGAGGTCAGGAAAAATTCAATAAATGCATGCATACTGGCAACCATCAGTGCGCCAGCAATACCAATCCACAGATAATATCCCGGAATAATGATCCATCCGCTGTTCATGGCAAATACAAACAGAATCATCGATGGAACCGTCAGACCCAAAAAATGCGGCAGCATGATCCGGTACATCGATAATTTTGGGAAACGGTGCAGCTGATTGTAGGCATGCTCCAGCTGTTCCTGTGTAGGCTTCTCTTCACACATGGCATCACGAATCGGTTGGATATGCTTGCGAAATACCAATCCTTCCACGATCAGCATAACTACAAACGAAATCAGCATAATACCGATCATCCGTGTGCTCTGAAGCACTGAAGTATCCATCGTATTCCATACAAGCAGTCCACCGACGACCATGACGGCGATTAATGATCCCAGAATATAGTTAAATAACACCTGACGGAGAAATTTTTGATATTCATTCACGGAGCTCTCCTCATTTCTAAAGCTTTTGCCTGCCGTTCGCATACATATGTTACGTTTCATTTACGATCCATTTGGATTACATAGTCTAAGGAAAGTATTCTGTTTTGTCGCCGTTTCACTCGATTTCTGTTTATCCTAACCTACTTCTTTATTTCGGAATTCAACATACAAAAGTTGATGCCAAATCCATTATTTGTTTGTGCACAATTTATTATGGGAATATTTTTAAAAATTTATATTTCACAGGAGGGGGCTATTCATGCAAGCTATTGAACTTACCAGTAATCTTATTCTGCTGCTTGGCACGCTGCTGCTGCTTGGCGTCCTCTCGACCAAATTTTCCTCGCGGTTTGGCATGCCGGCGCTCGTCTTCTTTATCGTAGCCGGTATGATCCTCGGTCGTTTCATTTATTATGATAATGCCTTTATCACCCAGTGGTTTGGCGTGCTCGCGCTGGTCATTATCCTGTTTGAAGGCGGGATGCAGACCGACATGAAGCTGATCAAACCGATCATCCGGCCGGCATTGTCACTTGCGACCATCGGTGTACTGCTGACCGCCTTTGTGATCGGATATTTTGCCCATCTGATCCTAGGTGTCAGTCTTTTGGAAGGAATGCTGTTCGGCTCGATTGTCGGCTCTACCGATGCGGCGGCCGTTTTCTCTGTACTTGGTAACAAGAATGTACGCAAACGTCTCACTTCTACGCTGGAAGCCGAATCTGGCAGCAACGATCCAATGGCGGTCTTCCTGACGCTGATGTTTATCGAACTGCTGAACAACCCCGAGACCAGTATATGGGGAGAGATTCTGTCCTTTTTCTGGGAAATGGGATTCGGGCTCGTACTGGGGATTGTCTGTGGCAAGCTGGCGGTCTTTCTCATTAACAAAATCGATTTTGAGACCTCCAGCCTCTATCCGGTGCTCGCTGTATCCAGCGCGCTGTTCACGTATGGCGTGAGTTCCCTGACGCATGCCAGCGGATTCCTCGGAGTCTATGTAATGGCACTGGTCATGGGGAATTCTGATCTGACCTACCGGCGGACGATTCTGCAGTTCAATCAGGGCTTTGGCTGGATTATGCAGATTCTGATGTTTGTACTTCTCGGTCTGCTCGTATTTACCGATCAATTAATCTCTGTGATCTGGCAAGGTCTTGCTCTGTCGCTGCTGCTGATTATTGTGGCTCGTCCGATCGGCGTACTGCTGTCACTGTTGTTCAGCCAGTTTTCGTTTCGGGAAAAGACGCTGCTATCCTGGTCGGGTCTGCGTGGAGCCGTACCGATTGTATTGGCGACCTATCCGCTGCTGGCTGGGATAGAGCACGGACAGCTATTTTTCAACGTGGTCTTCTTTATCGTGCTGACTTCTACCCTGATTCAGGGGACGACCATTGCACCGCTCGCCGAGAAGCTCGGGCTTACCGAGAAAGTACTGGATCAGCAGCCATCGATTCTGGAGCTGGTTGCGACTGGCCGAACCACTTCCGAAATTACCCATATGACGCTGACCAGCCGCAGTCGCATGATCCATCGTGAGCTGCAGGAGATTGATCTGCCGCCCAGTGTACTGATTACGGCTGTACTACGTAATGAAGAGATTGTAACGCCTCGCGGCGATACGGTTCTGCTTCCCGGGGACAAAGTGTATCTGCTCGGTCCCAAGGCCAAACGTGAAGATATCCGCCGCCTATTCACCGGTGAGCCTCCTGCCGATGCTCCTAGCACGTCCTGAACGTAAACAGAATACAGCTATTTATTGGGCTGGACATAAATAAAAGCAGCGTACCTTTGAATAAGGTGCGCTGCTTTTTTTATCATGGACCTGCTGATCAGCAGGTGATTCAATCAACCCTGACCCTGAATGCTTGCTGCGAGAATAACCGGCCCGCGAGGCTGACTGCCTTTCTCATCCGGTTCCAGCGTAATGGCTACTGTATCATATCCCTCCGGTTTAAAGGTATAGTACATCGCGCCCTTCCCATCACTTGCCCAGAAAGTACCGGCGCTCTGTTTCACATCGCCCTTAATGAGCCAGACCTGAAACGCCTCCTTGCCCTGGAGTTTTGGCAAATTATCCGCCTGTACCAGCAGATGTGTGCCTTTGTCATCGATAACAATCGTCGCCAATCCCTGCGCCACAATATCCTTGGCTGCCGGACTCAGCTGTACCGCTTCATCGACCCGCGCTCCCTGCGTGGGCATAGAGACTGTCGCCAGCTGTCCCTGCAGGCTGTTCTTCTGGCTGTTCGCGATCGCTAGCTGCTGCTGCAAATCACGAATCTGCCCTTCCATATTAGCAGCATACACACTTATAATACTGGCTGCTACTACTATGGCTGCTACCCGCCAGAATATCCCTTTTCTGCGTCTCGTATTAGAGCTTGCAGAAGAATTATATTTCTCTGCAGAACCGACTTCTGCCGACTGTGCCGCTTGCTGCACGGCTGCCGGTGAAGTAGATACCGTACCGGGTTCGGCATTGCGCGGTGCCAACGGTACAACTTTATCTACTGTACTGCCTGTCTCACTACTGCTGAATACATGTTCCAGAACACGGTTTCTCATGCCCTGCGGCGGCTCCACAACCTCGGAAGTCAGCGGAAGGAAACCAATAATATCCTGAAACTCTTCGACTGCTGTACGGCAATCTTCATCCTGTCTCATATATGCTTCAAACTGCTCCTGTTCTTCACGATCCAGACCGCCGAGCACATACATTTCGACCATATCCATCATATCGCTTTTTTTGTAATCATTACTCATATGCGTTTCCCCCCTTTACCGCTTCAGCAAGCTTGTTATGAAGCTGCCGTATGGCAAGGCGTACCCTGCTCTTGACGGTTCCAAGCGGAATGCTGAACTTTTCAGATACTTCATGCTGGGTGAGTCCCTGGAAATAGATAGACTCAATCACCTGCTGTTGCTCCTCCCGGAGTTCCATCATGGCTTCACGTATACGCTGCCGCTCCCAGTTCAGCGATACCTGCTCCTGTACATCCGTTTTGGTATCCGGTAATACCTGAAGTGCTTCATCACCCGCCGGATCTACTGTAGCGCGCGATGCTTTGCGCCGCAGCATGTCTACTGCTATATTACGCGTAATCGTGAACATCCATGTCGAGAGCTTCCCCTGGCTCCGGTCATAACGTTCCGCGTTATTCCATACTCTGAGAAATAATTCCTGAACAACTTCTTCCGCCGCCATCGTGTCATGTACAATACGGTAGGCAAATGCGTATACAGCCCGTTCATAACGGTCGTACACATGCTCTAATGCGTCGGTGTCTTTTTCGGCAATCCGCCGCATGAGCTCTCTATCATCAGTTATGTCATTCATCCAAGGGCTCCTTTCCCATTCCCTTATATTATAGCGTTCGCAGAAAATTTTGCGATGGATGACTTTTTGCAATATTTATTTTTTGGCAAAGATCAAGCAGCAGCTCTTTTTTATTATCCTTATTTTTGGGTAAACGTTATCATTTTCCGAGCAATTTTGTACGTTGGCTGGGTTGCCATCCTTTTCTGTTACAGCATTCACACTCTATGGAGCAGAACAATAACTGAGATCACAGCTGTATTCAGCAAGTAATTTAGTTCCTTAATTTTATATGTTTTGGCTGCTTGTTTTTGAGACGCTGCGTGTAATAGAAAGGGTAGTCACACTTCGCGTCATGATTCTACATACATGGTGACTGATTAGCTTCATCAAACAATAGGTTCACGCTTACCCTTTTCTTGCATCAGGGTGTTTCGCATGAACAGGTTATTCGCTTTATTCGTTATACCGGGCAGGCTGGCAATTCACTGTATACCGGTCTGTTCATTAATCCTGAAGGAGTGTGAAGTAATGTCCAAATCTTTTCTGTCCAGAATCGGTATTCTGCTGATGGCTGTAATACTGATCCTGCCGGCTACCGCCGGCGCTGCAGCAACCACCAAAGGCGCAGGTGCCGATCTTCGATCCGCACTGGGTCAAGTTCTCGGTGAGCATGCGCTGCTCGCCGTAATCGCCATGCAAAAAGGAATCGACGGCGCTGCCGATTTTGATCAGGTTGCTGCTTCTCTGAATGCCAATACCGATGATTTGTCTGCTGCAGTCGCTTCCGTATACGGCAATGAAGCCGGCGCTGCATTCAAAACGATCTGGGCTTCCCATATCGGCTACTTTGTCGATTATGTCAAAGCCACAGCTGCCAAAGACACCGCAGGTCAGCAAAAAGCCAAAGATGAACTGGCCAAGTATAAAGTTGAGCAGGCCAAATTCTTCGCTGATGCCAACCCTAATCTGCCACAGGCTGCCCTGGAGCAAGGTCTGGAAGAGCATATCAATATGCTGCTTACCGCCTTTGATGATTATGTAGCCAAAGATTACAACGGCGCTTATCAAATGGCCGACAAAGCCTACAAGCATATGTTCATGTTTGGCGATATTCTGAGTGCTGCGATTGTAAAGCAGTTCCCGGACAAATTCACCGGTGACATGTCCAGCATGCCTGCTTCCGATCTGCGTTCTGCTCTGGGCAACGTACTGGGCGAACACGCAACTCTGGCTGTCTGGGCGATGCAAAAAGGGATTGACGGCGCTCCTGATTTTGAACAAGCAGCCGGACTACTGAATCAAAATACCAATGAACTGAGCGCAGCTGTTGCTTCCGTATATGGCGACAAAGCCGGCGAAGCCTTCAAAACCATCTGGGCTTCCCATATCGGCTACTTTGTCGATTATGTCAAAGCTACAGCAGCCAAAGATACAACTGGACAGCAAAAAGCCAAAGATGAGCTGAAAGAATACAAAGTTGAGCAGGCCAAGTTCTTTGCTGATGCTAATCCAAATCTGCCACAGGCTGCTCTGGAGCAAGGTTTGGAAGAGCATATCAATATGCTGCTCAAAGCTTTTGATGATTATGTTGGCAAAAACTATACTTCCGCTTATGCACAGGAGCGCATGGCTTATGCCCATATGTTCATGTTCGGTAACACACTAAGCGAAGCAATCGTGATGCAGTTCCCTGATAAATTTGGTGGAAGTGCTCCGGCAGCTCCAGCTCCGGCTCCAACTCCAGCACAACCGGATCACAGCAATATGCCGGGTATGACTCCAACCCCACCATCGCAACCTGCTACGGGTGGCGGTGAAGCAGGAACATCCGCTGACTATAACCCAGAGCTGAAAATGCGTATGATCCAGTTTACACTGGGTAGCAAGACGTATATGGTCAATGGCAAGTCCATGAGCATGGGTATTATGCCTGTTGAGTACATGGGTACAACGTATGTACCGCTGCGTTACCTGGCTAACAATGCCAATATGAAAGTATCCTATGACAAAGCCACTTCCACAACATGGCTGGATACAGGTATTCAGCGTTATGAATTCTGGGTGAATTCTAAAGTCTACAAAGTCGACAACATGCGCAAAGGCATGAACGATATGGTAATCTCCCGAAACGGACACGTACTCGTACCGGTTCGCTGGTTCGCAGACAACTTTGAATGGAACCTGGCATACGATAACGGTATGATTACATTGACCAAAACGTATTAATCCGTATTTGCTGGTTTTCACGGATGAGTCAGAGATATCCTTATTCAACATTCATTATCAGACAGCAGGGTGATTCTACCCATGTCTATCCCGGACTGTGCAGCTGCTATGCAGTTGTACAGTCTTTTTACTGTAATCCATTTCCAGAGACATGGGTCTTCTATAGCAGGAAACGCTTGAATTCACCTTTTTTGGTACTATCTGATTAACTACTCTCTAATAGGTTTATACAATACATAGACAGCAAGGTAATTCATTGATCTCCGGGCTCTCCGCCCTGGCTCCTATATGCAGTCCAGTACGGCTGGCAAAGACCGAAAGATCCACTACATTGACCTCAATCAATGATAGCGCTTTAATTAAAATCCACTCATCTAGGTACAGACATAAAAATATAATACACAAAGGAGCAATACACGATGAAAATGAGAAAATTGATCGCACCCGTTCTTGGACTTTCCCTGTTACTGCCAGCTGCTGGCGCATTCGCTGCAGAAGGTACAACTGCTGATTACAATCCGGAACTGAAAACAAGAGCTATCCAATTCAATATGGGCAGCAAACTGTACATGGTTAATGGCAAGTCCATGAGCATGAGCATCATGCCTGTTGAATACATGGGTACTACATATGTGCCGCTTCGTTACCTGGCTAACAACGCCAACATGAAAGTGTCTTATGACAAAGCGACTTCCACAACATGGCTGGACACAGGTATTCAGCGTTATGAATTCTGGGTCAATTCCAAAGTATACAAAGTCGACAACATGCGTAAAGGCATGAACGATATGGTGATCTCCCGCAACGGACACGTACTCGTACCGGTTCGCTGGTTCGCAGACAACTTCGAATGGGATCTGATGTATGACAAAGGTATGATCACTCTTACCAAAACATACTAAGCCGCTTGATTTTTATACTATAATACAGGCGCTGCAGATAGATTGAATGATCTTCCCAGCCCTCTCGCCCTGACTGCTTCATAGCGGTCAGGGCTTTTAATTTCTGACCAGAATCCGGAGTTGGAGACCAAAGTTATCCAATTTACCATTGGCAGTGATCGATATATGGTCAATGGATTATCCGAAGCAGTAGATACCGAAGCGACCGTGTACAACAATGTCGCTTATATCCTCTGCGCGATCTGGCTGACAGTATGGAGGTTTTGTCATTCTGTACAGATACAGTATTTGAGGAAAATATCATAAATTTTATTCCGATATATCGATTGAACAGGTACTTTCCTGTAGAGAAGTACCTGTTTTTTTATACGCAAAGTAGATTATTTATTTAATAATACAGGTTATACTGTAATAATTTGACTTTATATTTGGTCTATGGTACGATAGAAGAGTTGTTTTTAACCCTCGGTTTTATCCTTCGCAAATTTTTCCGGGTGCTGCCGGAATCATCCCAAATTTCTTTTTATTCCAAACTCATTTGAAATTTGACGATCTGATTCACACTGGCGCGGTCATCGGAGCCGCAAGGACAGAAGAGAGGTAGGGCTTTTGTTGTTTTGGATTCAACGTTTTCAGACATAGACTATTCCATGTATGTCCCGTCTGTATACACCAAGCAAGCGAACCAAAACCGTCCCCGTCTACACATTTCACATTCACCGCACACGGGGTTACGGGTT
The DNA here is from genome assembly GCF_000346635.1 of Paenibacillus shenyangensis. Taxonomy (NCBI): domain Bacteria; kingdom Bacillati; phylum Bacillota; class Bacilli; order Caryophanales; family Paenibacillaceae; genus Paenibacillus; species Paenibacillus shenyangensis. Next base: position 62,615 of record NZ_AOIG01000009.1, on the reverse strand, counting down.
AATAATAGCTGCAGTTAAGCAGCCATATGGATACCGGAGAGCAGGATTACGCAGCCTGACTCTGTAACTAAAGCAGTACATTTTGCACCCCACGGCATACCAATATGCCATTTTGCAAAATCCGGAAACATCAATTACACACATTGTTGAGCATGAAGCAATTCACATATGGCTCGTAGGCTGTATCACGGCTTATGGCATTTCAAGTAAATCAAACATAAGACGCAACACCACAGATCTCCGGCAGGACGACCCAACAGGTTGTCTTCCGGAGATCGTCCAATTTATAGGGGTATTTTTCCTCTACCATCTCCTCCTATCCCCTCCCTTCTCCTATTTTCCACATTGTATCCGCTCTACACTATCTGTTACATTCAAATAGATTATGTTATAGACCATTAGATACAGAGGTGAACTGCATCATGAAGCGAATTACGATCCTGATTGCGGATGATGAAGCAGAGATCGCCGATCTGGTTGCTCTGCATTTGCAAAAAGAAGGGTACCACACGGTCAAAGTATTGGACGGTCAATCGGCACTGCATGCGGTTCAGACGCAGCCCATTGATTTGGCGGTACTGGATATTATGATGCCAGGTATGGACGGCTACGAAGTGACCCGCAAAATACGGGAACAGCATCATATGCCGATTATTTTCCTTAGTGCCAAAACGTCCGATATGGACAAGATCACCGGGCTTATTACCGGAGCCGACGATTATATGACCAAACCATTCAATCCCATGGAGCTGGTCGCGCGCGTGAATTCCCAATTGCGGCGCTCTCTACAGTTCAACCAGTCTGCTCCCGCGCAGCGTGCCATCCTGGAAAAAGGCGGATTGGTGATTATGCCGGATCAGCACAGCGTAACGCTCTATGGCAAATCACTGGAGCTTACGCCCAAGGAATTCGATATTCTGTATCTGCTCGCCAGTCACAGCAAGCAGGTATTCAGTGCAGAAAGTATTTTTGAGCAGGTCTGGGGAGAAGCTTATTACGAGGGCGGCAATACCGTCATGGTCCATATACGTACTCTGCGCAAAAAACTCGGGGAAGATCTGGATAAGAACAAATTTATCAAAACGATCTGGGGTGTGGGGTATACGTTCAATGACTAAACGAAGAAGCTTCCGTACAACCATGATTCTGCTGCTTGGTCTGAGTATGCTCGCTTCCGGCGCCATTACATATGGTGTATACAAACTGATGCAGGCCTATTATTCGGGCGTACGAGCGGAAGATCCTCTTGCCCAATACCGCCATTTCATGCGCAATATCGGAGATATTTATTTTTTTCTGTTGCTGTTTATACCGCTCGCTATTTTGTTTTTCTTCTGGTTTACCAAGCCGTATGCAGCGTATTTCCGCGATATTTCTGCAGGGATCAGCCATTTGGCGAATGGAGATTTTCAGCATCGGGTGCAGATTTCATCCAGGGATGAGCTGGGGATGATCGCCGAGGATGTAAATTTGGCAAGTGAGAAGCTGCAGCAAGCGATCGAACGTGGCGATTTTGCCGAGAGCAGCAAGGATCAGCTGGTTGTGAATCTGGCGCATGATCTGCGAACACCGTTAACCTCGGTACTCGGTTATCTCGATTTGCTGATGAAGGATGATCAGCTGACTGATGAGCAGGTACGGCATTTCACTTCGATCGCTTTTACCAAATCCCGGCGGCTTGAGAAGCTAATTGACAATTTGTTTGAAATGACGCGTATGAATTATGGGATGCTGCCTCTTCAAAAATCCCGGCTGAATCTGAGTGAACTGCTGAAGCAGATGAATGAAGAACTGTATCCTGTATTCGAGAAAAACCACCTCGTTACCCGGCTTACACTGGATAATGAGCTGGTTGTCTCCGGTGATGGTGAACTGCTGGCACGTGTATTTGAGAATTTGCTGATGAACGCTTCACGTCATGGCAAAGACGGGGTATACGTTGATATTCATGGCTTCCGTGAAGCCGGTCAGGTCGTTATTCGTGTGATTAATTATGGTGGCTATATTCATCCCGAGGATCTGCCATATATCTTTGATATGTATTATACGGCAGATCGGGCACGTACTCCGCAAGAAGGCGGAACAGGTCTGGGGCTGTTTATCGCCCGGAATATTGTAGAACAGCATGACGGCACCATCTCGGTCCAAAGCGATATTGTACAAACCATGTTTGAAGTGCGCCTGCCTCTGCTGGTGTGAATAAACGACCAAATTTAAGAAAAACTTTAGAAATGCCCCACTTTTTCTTTAATCCGTTTCCGTTATCCTTGATTCTATACAGGATAAGGAGGATCACGGATGAAGAAAAAGTGGGGTATTTGGATTGTTGCCATACTGCTGGGCTGCGCGATACTGGAAGCGGCAATATGGTTCAAATATAAAGATAGATTGTTGATTGATCTGGAGTCTACCCGAAAAAACGATTGGGACTACAGTATACCGTTGACTACAAATCTGCAGAACTGGGTACATAAAGGCGACTTGGTACTCGTCAATACATCATATGCAATCCGTCCGGAAGGTGTGAAAAAAGATATTATCACCCTTGCAGACGAAGATGAACTGAACTCCGGCTTTGTGCTGCTGGATCGGAATATGATGCTGTCCCGTCACGTTGCCGAGCAATTTCAGAAAATGACTACAGCAGCTGCCGAGGAAGGGGTTCATTCCTTTTTGATGAGCAGTGGATATCGTGATCTAGACAAACAGGAGGAGCTATATCAGGAAAAGGGAGCCGAGTATGCACTGCCTGCGGGGTATAGTGAACATAATTCGGGCCTGTCGCTTGATATTGGATCTTCCCTCACCACGATGGATGAAGCTCCCGAAGGAGAATGGCTGGAGAAAAACGCATGGAAATACGGCTTCATTCTGCGCTATCCCAAGGATAAAGTCGAGATTACAGGCATTCAGTATGAGCCGTGGCATTTTCGTTATGTAGGACTGCCACACAGCGCTATTATGTACAAAAAGCAGCTGGTACTCGAACAGTATCTGCAATTGCTCAGGGAAAAGAAAGAAATCTCGTGCACACTCGACGATCATAATTATAATATCCGCTATTATCCTCTCGACTCCGAAACGACCATTTATGTTCCTCGAAAGGACTCGTACGAAATATCCGGAGATAATATGGAAGGTATCATTGTAACCGCCAGTGATTAATGGTCATGTACCGGAAAGGAACCTAGCATGAAGCATACCTCAGCACCGACTGGCCGCCACAACAAAAACGGCTTTCGGATCATTCCGTTTATCCTGCTCGTCACCTATCTGTATTTGCTTACCCAGATGATTCTATTCAAAGGAGGTCCTATCGACCCTGGGCTAATCAAGGAACGACTGCTCGAATGGCTGCAGCAGCCCGATCTAATCTATACACGTACTATTAATCTAACACCGTTTCAGGAAATTTCCAGAGACTGGAGCAGACTGTCCCTTCATCCGACCGGTACATCGATTCAGCTTATCGGCAATGTGCTGGCGTTTGTACCGCTTGGGATGTTTATTCCTTTGCTGATGCGCCATCCGGTATGGTCAGGCATTCTGGTACTACCCATTTCGCTTCTGCTCAGTCTGATTTACGAAGGTACACAGCTGCTGACCGGTATGGGCATATTTGATGTAGATGATCTGATGCTCAATACAGCAGGCGGTATAATCGGTTATGTCTTATTTGCAACAGCAGTATGGCTTGGCAAATGGTTGATCGGTTCCAAATCATCCTCTTCATCTACAATTCAGTCTGCGGAAAACGGAATTTCATAAAAGAACAAAAAAAGGGACTCCATCATTCGCAGCTGATGGAGTCCAGATATAGTAATTCAAAAGGGGTTATTACAGACATTGTAGCTTGCTCATCTTAAAATAACCTGAGAGAAACCTGAAAGAAACATTAATTTTCGATTTTTAGGTATCTTCTTTTATAATATTATGCCAAAAAAAGTGAACGCCACGGTCGCAGTCCATGGCGTTCAATTCGTTTATATATTCAAAAGGGGTATGCATTTACTATAACCGGGTTATCTTAAAGGTTCATGAATGGTACCTAAAAATCGCATTAATTTTGTCGAAAGCTATTGGCAAAGGCAATATTCTGCCCGGAATCCCTTTAGGAATCCGCCAATTTTTGCCGAACCGACTCGATTTTATATTGGGCAGATGTAGGGTGATCACGTCGATCATCAATTTTGACAGAAGTCGATACCCGGCCTGCTCCCTCATCAAATGGACATTCATGCAGCGCCAGAATAGCCTGCATCACATCCTTGATATCTCCCTCAATAATCGTACTCATTGGTGTCAGCTGAAATGTGATTCCCTGCTGGCTATTCAGTACTCGCTGCATCTGCGCGACATAAGCACTCAGACTCGTACTGCCTGTACCGATCGGGATAACAGTTACTTCTGCAATTGCCATACGATCTCCTCCTTGGTCAAATCAAAATAGGTCTATTCTTATATTAAACCTGTTGAGTCCCCTTTCCAACTATGCGCTGTAGGAAAGGAACCGCACAACATCTTCTGAGACAGTCTATTCGATCAGAAGCAGCCTGTCTTTCCATGATTTTCAGCCGGACAGCGTGCTTTGTTTGTTCGCTATTTTTCCAACCTGTTCTTTGCTTATCTGCCTATGCTTCTTTCGTTCATTTTGTCAATATATTGGGTCATATCATCGCATGCACATCTATATATAGAATAAGATGAGATTTTGTTGTCTAATGACGGAACTGCTCGATCCTATACTATATCGGAAAAGGATGATGACCCATGACTATACTGCGACCTTCTTCCACTTACCCTTCCGCCTCACCGGCGGCTACTTCGGATTCCTATGCCCATCTGCTGCCTCTGGCCGAGCTGGGAGATCATATTATTCACGGTGAACACGAGTCTGCCCGAGAGAACGCCAACCTGAATGGTGACAGCTTTTCCGGTAAAATGAGTCGTCTTGGCAGTGAATATGCCCGCTGGTATACTCGCCAGAACGTGCTGCCTGCACCGGTCCTGCAAGCTGTACAGCAGAATCGCATTTATATCCATGACCTGGACCATTATGCTCTGGGCACGACGAATTGCATCTTTATTCCATTTGAGAAACTGCTGCGGGACGGATTCAGCAGTGGCAACGGCAGCCTGCGCACACCCAACTCCATCATGACCGCGATGGCGCAAGTCGCAATCATTTTCCAATGTCAGCAAAATGCCCAGTATGGAGGCGTCGCCGCCAACAAGCTGGATTATGATCTGGCTCCCTATGTGACCCGTTCCTTCCGCAAGCATCTGCGTAAAGGCCTGCGCTATTTTGAATCGGCTGCAATACATACCAGCGCCAATGCTGCTGCAGAAGAAGCCGACTTTGCAGCGTCGACCGGTTCATCGGCTGTATCCTCTGTATCTGCTGCCCAGTCATCCGGTTTTATAGAGCAGCCGGAATCCACGCTGTTCCAGAATACACTTAGAAATGATTGGGAAGAGCTGATTCTGACCGCCTCTATGGGCGATGAGCAGCTGGCTGTCCGTTATCCTCATGCTTATGCCTATGCGGTGGAAGAAACCCGTACCGAGACGTATCAGGCGGCAGAGAGCCTGATTCATAACCTGAATACGATGTCCAGCCGCGGCGGTGGCCAGATTCCATTTACCAGCATCAATTATGGTACCTGCACATCACCGGAAGGACGGCTTGTTGTACAGAGTCTGCTGGCGGCTACGGTACGCGGACTGGGGCATGGCGAGACGCCGATTTTCCCGATTCAGATCTTCAAATGCAAACAGGGGATCAACCAACAGCCCGGCGAGCCCAATTATGATCTGTTCCTGCAGGCTGTGGAATGCTCCTCCCGGCGGCTGTACCCGAACTTCGCCAACCTGGATGCGCCGCTGAATGCGGAATATATGATTCCCGGTAAGCCGGATACCGAATTTGCTACGATGGGCTGCCGTACACGGGTCGTAGCTGACCGATTCGGACGAAACCATCTGTCAGGCAAAGGAAATCTGTCTTTCAATACCATTAATCTGGTGAAATTGGGCATCGACCATGGCATTTACCGTCAGCAGCTCTCTTCGGCTCATCGTCAGCAAGCGCAAGGGAAGAGAATAAACGATCGTCCGGAGAACCTGCGCTCTGCGGATACTCATGTACATAGTATCCCGTCATCTTCTCCTGCGCTGCCGGATGAGAAAGGGTTCTACCGTGCACTGGACGAGTGTATCGCGATTGCCGCCGAGGCGCTGCTGCATCGTTACCAGATTCAGGCGGTGCAACCTGCCAAAGCATCGGACTTTATGATGCGGGAAGGCGTATGGGAAGGTGGAGATCATCTGCAGCCGGACGAGCCGGTCGGTGATTGTCTCAAGCATGGCACGCTGTCGATCGGCTTTATCGGGCTGGCCGAATGTATGAAAGCTCTATATGGTGCGCATCATGGTGAGGATGAACAGGTCTATGAACGTGCACTGGAACTGATCACCTATATGCGCCGTGCCTGTGACGCACTGAGTGAGCGGCATAATCTGAACTTCTCACTGATGGCAACACCTGCCGAAGGATTATCCGGCAAATTCGTGCAAATGGATCGCCAGATATACGGCTCGATTGAAGGCGTGACCGATCGGGAATATTACACCAATTCGTTTCATATTCCGGTCTATTATCCGGTGACGGCAGCACGTAAAATCCGACTGGAAGCGCCTTTTCATCATCACTGCAACGCCGGGGCCATCTCCTATATTGAGCTGGATGGCAACGCAAGACAGAATCCGGAAGCGATGACGTCCATTATCCGGTATGCATTGTCGCAGAATATCAGTTACTTTAGCATTAATCATCCTATTGACCGCTGCACTTCCTGCGGATACGAGGGTATCATCGGTTCTCATTGTCCGGACTGCGGTGCTTCCGAACAGGAAGTGCATATTGCCAGACTGCGCCGGGTAACCGGCTATCTGACAGGCGATTATCAGACCCGGTTCAATCCAGCCAAACAGGCTGAAGTGCGTGACCGGCTGAAGCACAGCTGATGAATATTTGCGGTTATATTCCCGAGTCGATCAATGAAGGGCCGGGGCTGCGCGCAGTTGTATTTATTAGCGGCTGCACCCACCGCTGTCCTGGCTGCTTCAGCCCGCATACGTGGTCTTTTCGTGCCGGTGAGCCATTTACCCTGGAGCTGCAGCAGCAGATTATTGAAGAAATGGCAGAGAATCCATTGCTCAGCGGTCTGACAATTGCTGGCGGCGATCCTTTCTTTTCCGCTGCGGAAGTAAGTGAATTTGTACAGCGTGTGCGGGAGGCTATCCCGAACTTCTCGATCTGGATCTACAGTGGATATACATGGGAAGAAATTATTCATTCTGCGATTCCGGAATATTTGAAACTTTTGCAATTATGCGACGTATTGATAGATGGTCGATTCGTTCAGCAGCAGCGCGATGTATCACTGCTCTATCGAGGAAGTCGTAATCAGCGTATAGTCGATGTTAATCGCAGCATGGATCAGGGGAAAGCAGTATGCTTGCTTTAATCCTATTTCTGAAATAATCAGTATGTAAATTATGCTATATTAGAAAAATGTTGGAAATAAAAAGATTGACTTTCGCGATTTAATTGCATATGATTTGCTTATAGTAGATTGATTTTGTAAAAAACAGGCGTTATCCATACCGGGCACAAGCAGCGGTATTAACCTCATAATTCTATTCCTGTTAAAGGGGAGTAGCTGTACAGGCACAGTCGTCATTACGGGTGAATAACCCCGGTTCTGCCTGGCAATGAATAATAACCATTGTTAGCGAGACCTTTACCACAAATTGGTGAAGCCTCGCTATTTTTCGAGAGACCTTTACCTTTGTGGTAAAGGTCTTTTTTAATACACGCCGAGTCATTTGACCGGTATATATTCTATTTTTAGGAGGAGTCTCATGGATGCAGCTTTGTTATTAGAGTATGGCTGGGTATTACTCGTGCTGATTGCACTGGAAGGTCTGTTAGCCGCAGATAACGCGCTTGTGCTGGCGATTATGGTTAAACATCTGCCGGATGATCAGCGGAAAAAGGCATTGTTTTATGGATTGTTCGGAGCATTTATTTTCCGATTCGGCTCCCTGTTCGTTATCTCGTTCCTCGTCGATGTATGGCAGGTGCAGGCGATTGGTGCTCTTTATCTGTTGTACATTTCTATCAATCATATTGTTCGTGCGCTTCTCTCCAAGCGTAGCGAGACGGAAGAAGCTGCCGAGGATAAAGGTCCAGCAGCCAATCCGAAAAAGCAGTCCGGCTTCTGGATGACCGTATTCAAGGTCGAAGTGGCTGATATCGCTTTTGCCGTCGATTCGATTCTGGCAGCAGTCGCGCTGGCAGTAGCCCTGCCGGCAAGTGGATTACCACCGATCGGTGGACTCGATGGCGGACAGTTTATTGTTATCTTCCTGGGTGGTCTGATCGGATTGATCATTATGCGTTTTGCCGCTTCTTTCTTCGTCAAGCTGCTTCAGGAACGTCCGGGTCTGGAACTGGCTGCATTTGTAATCGTCGGCTGGGTAGGTATCAAGCTGACCGTTATTACACTGGCACATCCGTCTCTGGCTATCATATCTGAACATTTTCCTGAAAACTCGATCTGGAAGCTCAGCTTCTATATCGTCCTCGTGGGGATTGCACTGGCTGGTTGGTTCCTGTCCAGCAAGCAGACTATTGATGAAAACGGAAATGCTGTCAAAGAAGTTAAAGAAGAAATCAAACGGGATCTGTAAGCCCAATCCTTCAAGCAAACGAGCGAAGCCTCTATCCAGAGCCTCGCTCGTTTTTTATATATTTTACTTTGTCGATGATATAAACACCGGATATACATAGATTAGCTAATTAATTTTCCATAATTTTGAATTAACTATTATAATTTTGAATTTATGGACGAAATAATAATCATACAAGCTTAACTTAGGTGAGTTCTTCAGAGCTATAGATGGATTATATTTCAAATTATAGAAATTAAAAGATTGATATTTATATAATTTGGATAACTGTGTTACATAAGCTCTGCAAGACACTCACACTATCATACATTGGAGTGAATATTATGCGCCTAGCCAGTAATTTCAAAACATTCACCAAATTGATCAGTGCCTTTATTTTAGTAGCTCTTATCCTTGCAGCGATAGGAATTTATGGACTGAACAATCAGAATGTTATGAAGAAAAACATCGATAGTTTATATACGAACAACCTCGTTTCTGTACAAGCCCTGTCCGCTGCCGAACTTTCTCTTCAAAAAATGCGTGTAGCCTCTCGTGATATTGCCCTGAGCAGCAGTACGGCCGACAAGCAAAAAGTACTCGATACCGTCCCTGATCTGATTGCTACCGTGAATGAAAATATAGATAAATACCGCAATACTCCACTGAGTACTGCTGAAAGTACAGAACTGCAGAACTTTGATAAATCGTGGGCTGTTTATCATGAGTTATATAACCGCGCTATCAAGCTCGCCGAGAATGCTTCTCCTGCACAATTCCAGCGTTTTGTACAAACCCAGGTACTGCCTGCCGGAACCGAAATGTACAAAAGTATCGGTACGCTGAATGAATTGAATATTCAGCAAGCCGGAATGTCGTATAACAAAGCCAACAATGTGTTCGATAGTGCCAAGCTCTGGACAACGATCTGGATTGTCGTCGCTTTCCTGTTCTGTCTGCTGCTTGGAACCGTTATTGCCCGGATGATCAGTGCTCCACTCAAAAACATTGCCGGATTGCTCAAAAAAGTAGCCGCCGGTGACCTGCGTGAACGCTCCAACCTGACAGGCCAGGACGAAATCGGCCAGCTCGCTACAGCTGCCAATGAAATGACCGAACGCCTGAACGTACTAGTATCCGAAATTATCGATTCTGCCCAGACGGTAGCTGCCACTTCCGAACAAATCTCTGCCAGCACCGAAGAAATCGCCGGCAGCAGTGCTAATCAGTCCCAATATGCCCAATCGATCGCCCAATTGTTCAAAGATATGTCGGTAGCTATTGATGATGTCGCCCACAGTGCAGAAGAAGCCGCTGAGCTGTCCAATAACACAGTGAACAAAGCACAAAAAGGTGGCGAAATTGTCGCTCAGTCCACTACAGGTATGCAGGAAATGAATCAGCAGATGTGCAAGCTCGAAAAAGACTCCAATCAGATTGGCGAGATTATCGGGGTCATCGATGATATTGCGGATCAGACCAACCTGCTCGCACTCAATGCTGCTATTGAAGCGGCACGTGCCGGAGAACAAGGTCTCGGATTCGCTGTCGTTGCTGACGAAGTACGCAAACTGGCTGAACGCAGCAGTGCCGCTACCAAAGAAATCACTGGTATTATCCGCTCCATGCAGTCTAATATGAAGCAGAGTCTGAGCGCTGTTGAACATAATGCGCAGCATTCCATTCATACAAGTGAAGCTTTTACCGATATTATAAATCGTGTCAGTGATTCCGCAATGAAAATCAATGGAATCGCCGCAGCCAGTGAAGAACAAAGTGCCCAGTCTGTTGAGGTTATGCACTCTGTCACAGAGATTGCTTCCGCTAGTGAAGAAGTCGCTTCAGCCTGTGAACAGACAGCAAGTTCTTCCCAGGATCTGGCACAGCTCGCTGACCGTCTGCATTCATCCATCAATACATTCAAAATCTAATTCCAAATAAAGAAATAAAGCATCCTCCTGTTCGCTGAGTACTTTGCAGCGGTACGGGAGGATGCTTTGATGTATAGGGTCTGATTTAGTCGTTACAACGATTCGATAATATCACCTGCCAGTAGGGACGCCGGGTGACCCGTCCGCTTGCGGGCGGCTTCTTCTCCGGCATGTCCATGCAAATGTACACCAAAAGCAGCTGCCTGCAGTCCACTTAGTCCCTGGGCCATGAGTCCGGAGATAATGCCAGTCAGTACATCTCCCGAACCGCCGGTAGCCATACCCGGATGACCGGTAGTGTTCACCAGTATATCTCCCTGCGGCGAAGCGACGATTGTTCGCGCACCTTTGAGTACCAGCACTACGCCATGCTCTTGGGCAAAGTCACGAGCGATACCGATCCGGTTGCGCTGAATATCCGCAGTGGATACACCAGCCAGCCTTGCCATTTCCCCAGGATGCGGTGTCAGTACCGTATCTGCCGTGCGGCGGGACCAATGAGACAATCCTCCGGCTTCGGATAATATGTTCAGTCCGTCTGCATCCAGTACCCAGGGTTGCTCGGTCTCTTCCCACAAGGTACGGAGCCATTCTCCATCCTGTTCGAATCGGCCCAGTCCCGGACCGATTGCGAGTACATCCGCTTTGGCAGTCTGCTCGATGATTGTTCGTGCAGTATCGGCTTTCCATTGTCCATCCGGGTCCTGGGAAGCAGGGATCATCATCAGTTCAGGCACATGCCCAACCATATGCTTCATCAGCTGCTCCGGCAGAGCCCATGTTACCAGACCACTCCCGATACGGAGCGCAGAACGCGAAGCCATCAATCCGGCACCACTCATATTCATACTCCCGCCAATCACCATCACATGACCATATGTCCCCTTATGACCATCAATCGCCCGGGAACGGCTCGTATCGATCTTCAGCACATCCTGCAGCACATCATCCGTGATCAGATGGTTGCGTAATCCAGCCTGCTGAGCTGTAGAGCGCGGAATCCCTATAGAACGCACAACTACTTCACCGGCTGCTCCAGCGCCGGGATACTGGGTAAGTCCCTGCTTGAGAAAGGCCAGACAGACTGTCAATTTGGCTTGAATACAGTTGTCTGCCAGCTCTCCAGTATCTGCGTTCAGGCCGCTCGGAATATCTGCAGCAATAATCGGTTTACCCGATGTGTTAGCGGATCGGATTATCGATGCATACGGTTCGCGGGGTTCTCCCTTGCTGCCTGTGCCAAGCAGAGCATCGATAATACCGGTATAGCGGCTCCAATGACTGGAGAATACCTCTTCTGATTGTGAAGCGGCATGATCGGTACGGATTCCCTTTGCACCAGGATCAGATTCTTGCGAATGCAGATTCCACTTTTCATTCCAGACCAGATGAGGAATACCTGAGCGCTGCGCAGCATCCCGCTGAAGTGCTGCGTCTCCTGTCAGTTCTTGTGGATCATGGGCATACAGCAGCGTTACGGCTATACCGGCATCGGTCAGATAACGGGCAGCAACCAGTCCATCTCCACCGTTATTGCCTTTGCCCACCAGTACGAGCCAGTGCTGACGGGAGCGGTCCGGAATGACTTTCTCATCGCTGCGGATGCCTCCTTCATTGGTCAGTGCCCGTCCGCGCGGCACATCAGCCTGCTCATCCTGCTGTCCGCCGCACCAGGCAATCACTTCCTCCGCAATCGCTTTGCCTGCACTCTCCATCAGGGACATCGCCGGAATTCCCAGCTGTTCAATCGTATATTGATCCAGATCACGCATCTGCTGCGCTGTTACAATGTACATGGTTCTGCTCCTTTCCTGATTCACCGTATAAGACGTTCTCTTACTATATAACCGTAATTGCAGGTATACAAAAAGTAGGTTTGTTCAGCGAAAACAAATGAGATTTGCAGGATTAGCTGATAATGCTGTCAAATAAAAAAACCTTTCTCTTTTTAGCGAGAAAATATTTTTTTATTTTATGCCGAGAGTATCCTGCTTACCTTACTGAACATATTAAATAAGCAGCAAGGATCTGCTAATAAATCGGATCCTTGCTGCTTGTTATTTTCCAAAGTATCCATTTTAAATAAGATCTGGTCAACTACACTTTTTGCTAGCTAACTGGCGGATCAGTAAGCTACCGTAAAACGGTCGTGAACAAACTGTGGATCTTCTACTTCATCGAACAATGCAGCTGCGTAATCCTCCGCAGAGATACGGCTGGCTCCATCATCATCCGTGATCAGACGGGATGTACCGATACGGAAATTGCCTGTACGTTTGCCTGGCTCGATCCAGCTGGCCGGGCTGACATAGGTCCAGTCCAGATCGCTATGACGATAGACCTCATAAGCTTCCACATGAGCCAGCGCAAGCGGCTTGATCTCTGCCGGGAAATCCGGCGTGTCCATCAGACGTACGCCTGGTTCCACTTCGAGACTGCCTGCTCCGCCAACAATTACGAGCCGGGATACACCGGCATTTTTCATGCCTTCTACAATAGAACGTGCCGCCTCCGGCAGTTCGGACTCCTGTCCAAACTGTGGACCGAATGCCGTGATCACTACATCATGGCCAGCTACTGCCGCTTCAACGCTGGCAGGCTCCATGACATTCATCCGAATGGCATGCAGACGCTCCGTAGTAGAATCAATTTTGGAAGAATCGCGTGTAGCTGCGGTCACTTCATACTTGCGGCGCAGCCCCTCCTGTACGAGACGCTGTCCAATTGTGCCTGTTGCACCAATAATAATTACTTTCATTGTTATTCATCCTTTCCGTCATGAACGATTAAGCCTGTTTCTGTTTTTTACATACCCCTGGCATCAGCTGCTGATTCAGTTTCAGCTCTGAATTGCCTGGCGAACTTCTTCCATCTGCTGGATATCTGTCGTAATCTGGTGCAGTGTAATCTGCTCCAGCTCCTGTTCCATCGCACGCTTTGCACGGGCAAATACCTGCTCCAGCTCCTGCTGGATATTGCGTCCAATCTCGCAATTAAGATTGGGATTATCGTGGATCGCAAACAATTCATCCCGCGCATCGTTCTGCGTCGCCCGGTAAATATCGAGCAGCGTAATCTCGCCGGCGGGACGTGTCAGCTGTGCACCCGCTACTCCCGGCTGGGTACGCAGCAGGCCTGATTTGGTTAACTGGCTAATCATACGGCGGATGACCACCGGATTGGTATTGACGCTGCCTGCGATCATCTCTGACGTAATGCGTCCTTCTGTGGAATCAAGCAAAGACAGTGTATGAATCGCTACGGCAAAACGGCTATTATACGCCATCTGGATTCCTCCTTTCCTGCTGGCATTCTGATATCGTGATCAGGTTCCCATTTATATGAATAATTGTCTATTTATAATCATTACAATTCCAGTCCATAATTTAGTATACCAGCAATTGACGCAAAGCCAATATTGTTTATCGATCAGGTACAGACAAACCGTGCTTTTTGTGGAAACACTTTATACAGAAATGGAGAAATCCGTCATGCGGGCTTGCCGCAGTCAGAATCTCTGCTGTATTTTGAAACTCAAAAGCGGATTTTTCGTTTAATAGAATAGGAGTGAGTATTTTATCATACTGTCGGTTTGATGTAGATCTATTTCGGAAAGGAAGCTGATATCATGTCAACCGCATTGCCTGTATTAAAATGGGTTACCTTTGCGCTGGAGGCGTTGATGGCAATTCCAATCATAGGCGGAACATTCGTGATCTCTTATGGATATTCGCCGCTGTTTATCGCTTTTGTCCTGCATCTGGTGGCGCTGGTACTCGCGGTACGTCTTGGGCGCTCGCCGTTCGGGAACGCTTTTGGTGTGATTACTTCGGCACTTGCCTGGATTCCATTCCTTGGCTGGATCATGCACTGTATCGCTGCCGTTCTGCTGCTGATCGAATCTATCGCAGTCACTGGAACCCGCAGCACGGATCGTTATCGTCGTTACTGAGTCAGAAAGTGATAGTCTCCCACCTGTTCTTGTATCATAAATAGTGATATCATCAGCATAACCATATCATTCGTATCAATGGATCAATAAAGGAGTGAATCGGGTGGGATCACTGGAATGGACATTGCTTCAACATTATCCGGCACTGCTAGTTACGGTCAGTCTTGCCGGATTGGCGTTACTTGCCCTGACGTACGGCCTGTCTGCCAGACAGCGGCAAAGTACGGATCGGGAACGCATGCGCCGGATTCAATCCAGTCTGGATTATTTTACCCAAGCAGCCGGACAACTGTATCCGGCTGTTGTTATGCCTGCTGCTACGCAGTCTGTCGCTGTAGCTAATTCCTATAAGGTGACCAATGATGAGAGTTCAGCTTCAGCAACCATTCTGGGCTGTAAGGCGGCTCCGTATGCTTCGGATGAGCTAGTGAAGCGGGTTGACGAATATCTGCAGCGTCCGGATCGGCAGTCCACACTGCTGCTCTATCGTACACTCGAGATGGAGATCAGTCGGCTGGCCCGGGAGCGCAGCGGATTGCTGACACGCGGCGAGCATCCTCGCTGGGGGATGCTGTACTGGGTAACTCTCCGTCCATTGCTGCCATTCACAGCGCTGATTGTAGAGATGATCTTCTGCTGGCAGCTAATTGCCGAGTTGTACAATGCGGTACTGCCGGGACCGCCTGCATCATTATTTGCTATCCTGCGGTTTGTGTCCTGCAGCGGAGCGCTGCTACTGCTGTACGGTGTGATTAGCGCCGAATTCCGCGAAAGCGGACGCCGGGCTTCCTTTGTCATCGTGACGCTGATGATTTGCGGGCTGGCTCTACTGCATCTTCTCGGACTAACAGCTGCGCCGTATATTCTGGTTGCGCAGGTGCTGATGTATGCCGCCGGATACCGGCTCACCCGGGAACCCAAGCGCAAGGAACGTCCCTATGCCGGAGAATATGAATAAAAAGGTGCAGTATCTGCCATAACCTGGATCGGGTTATTCAGATACTGCACCTTTTTTGATAAGTTAAACAGGAAACTTTATTAAAAATAGTCTGCTGAATCGTAATCCAATCAGCCTTCTACTTCATTCAGATCCGCCATCAGGCAGACTGGACGATTCAGCGTCAGTTCGTGTCCGGTAGGCGTCAGACGGCCGGTATCCGGTTCAGCGGCAAACTGGGCGATATTATTGCTGTCCTGATTGCAGACGAGTACATAACCACCAGGCACAACGGCAAAATTACGCGGTGTTTTCCCTTTGACAGGTACCCATTCTACAGGTGTCAGCTCGCCGGATTGCTCATCGATATGATAGTGGACGAGACTGTCATGTCCACGATTGGACGCGTACACATGGCGACCGCACAGGGACAGACGAATATCACCGCCTGTATTTTCGCCCTCGAAATCGTCCGGCAATGTCGATACGGTCCCCAGAATCTCCAAGACGCCATTCTCGATATTACGGGCATACGAAGTGACTGTACTGTTCAGCTCGTTAATACCATAGGCAAGCTGTCCATTCGGATGAAATACCAGATGACGCGGTCCGGATTGCGGCGGGAGTTCGGTTACGCCGGCTTTGACCAGTGCACCATTCTCGATCGCATAGCTGACAATCTGATCCAAGCCCAGATCGGATACATAAGCCATCCCGCTATCCAAAGAGGATACGGCAGAATGAAGATGTGGAGCATCCTGGCGTTCGGGATGCGTACCACTGCCTTCATGATGGACTTCGCCGCTCATTTCGCCAAGACTCCCATCTTCTTGTACCGGGAAAATGTTGGCATTTTTGCCGCTATAGTTGGCGACCAGCAGATGCTCTCCATTGGGTGTCAGCTGCACATAGCATGGCGCACCACCACCGGTAGCTTTGCGATCGATCAGATGCAGCTCATGGGTCTGCTCGTCGATCGTATAGGCAGCAATCTCTCCTTCATCGATCTCACATGCTGCATAGAGATGGCGACCATCCGCAGACAACGCCAAGTAAGATGGATTCTCTACTCCAGCTGTCTCCGAGGTGATATGCAGCTCTCCTGTTTCCTGATTCATTACAGCGACATGTATACCGGCTTCTTCCTTGCCTGCGTATGTACCAATGTACATCCATACCTGATTATCGGTTACCGACATGATTATTCCCCTCTCGTATCCGTATTCGCCTGCCTGCTTCTATATGATGCAGCAGGCGTATTCATTCTCTAATTAATACCGATTCTGCGAGGGGATGAATCATCAGTGCATCGATATCCTACGGATAAACATACGCAAAAAGGTCGGGACAGCCAGGAAAATCAGCAGTGTACGGAACAATTGATAGCAGCTTACTGTAGCAATATCGGCACTGACCTCATGCGCAATAATCCCCATCTGGTCCATGCCGCCGGGAGCCATACTGAGCAGTGCTGTCGCCGGTGTAAGATGATGCCACTGGATCAGAATAATACTCATAACACAGGCAAAACTCAGCAGTACTACCCCGCTGCCGACAGCGAGTATAGTCATCTGCAATTTGCGTTCCAGCTGCTCGGGATGCAGCATCAGCCCGATCGAGCTGCCAATCATCAGCTGCGCCGCATCCAGTATAGATGCCGGAAGTGCAGGACCCGGGATGCCGACCAGCTGGATGACTGCCGTGACCAGCATAGGCAGAAGCATATAGGCTGTCGGAAAATTAAACCGCTTGCCGATCACTGCCGCGACAGGACAGACAACAACAAACAGCCAGATCGTCGGGGGCAATGATGACCAGCCCGGCGAAGAATGGGTAATCGCCTCTGTGACCGTATTCAGATCCACGCCAAATAGTGGACTAAAAATCAGCAGCGGCACAAAAATGACGATCATCATCAGCCGGGATACCTGCAGGAAGGTAACGACTGTCAGGTCAATGCCTTTCAGCTCCTGTGCCAGCAGTACCATCTGGGTGAGCCCGCCGGGAATACTGCCGATCAGTACAGTCGGAAAAGGAATACGTGTCCACCGGGAAATCAGATAAGCGGTCGCCGTAGAAAACAAAAGCAGCAGCACCGTCATAACGATCATTGACGGTAGCTGCTGCCCGATCCGGGATAGAGTAGAGAATGTCAGTGATAATCCCAGCGAATAGCCAACGATGATCGTACCGGCATCTCTTGCTGCTGCGGGCCAGGCCAGCTGCAGCCTGCGCCCGCGGAGCAATCGGGAGCCGATAAATATCAGAATCATCGGACCAAGCAGCCAAGGCACCGGCAGATTAAACCATTTGAACAGGAGACCGCCAACCAGTGCCAGCAGCAGAGTATATCCCCAGCTCAGCCACGGGAAGCAGCTGCTCACGAAGATGGTACCAGCTCATCCAGCCGCTGCTGCAAATCGCCACGGAACAATCCACCATGATAGCAGACGACAGTATCTATATCGAGCTCGCGAAACGCGTTCAGTGATTGCAGTGCCTGATCTATATTCGGTGTGAAATTAGGCACTGGCCCCATCAGCTGACCCTCATCGATAGCCATGGCATCCGCAGTAATCAGCGTTTTGCTCGCAGGATGGTACAGGCTGATATGACCCGGCGTATGTCCCGGTGTGTGAATAACCTGAAGACCACCTGCGAATGGCAGCAATTCCCCGCCATGCAGGGTATGGGTTACATTGCCCGGCGTCTCCGGCGAGAAGACCGAATAAAATGCATCGCGCTCCGACTCCGGTAGTTCAGACAGCATCCCTTTCAAGCGTTCCGGTGAAGCTTTGAGAAATGGTGCTCTTCCGTCAATCGTCGGCTGATCACCGATATGCGCATAGACATTCAGCTTGCCGGGTGCCGCATCCAGCAGCTGTGGCAGAGTACCCACATGATCAAGATCCTGATGTGTCAGAATAACGGAACTTATCGTGGATCCTGGACGAATATGCTGCATCATGGTATTGTAGCCACCCGGAACTCCAGTATCAATCAATACGGCCTGATCTCCTTCATAGATTACTACCGGATGAATGACCATTTCATGCTCGCCATATTTTAACTTGAGTTCAATAACTTCTATTGTATCTGTAATTTTCATTATGTTCCAAAGTCTAGGATTAGACTTTGGTTCACCTCCTTGTAATGAATACTTGTCTTCACATCTATTATCCCGTGCTGTATAACCACCTGTCAAAAAACGCGTACAGGTGCCCTTTCATTTGCTTCATATACCGGCTGCACATACCCGGTTGCGTCCTTCGTGTTTGGCCCGGTATAGTGCCTGATCCGCCTCATCCAACAGTTCCTCTGCTGATCGATCCGGAAAAACAGATACTCCGATCGAAGCAGTAATTCTCAGCTGCTGACCATCCGGCAGCAGGAAGACATGCTGTTCAATCTGCTGGCGCAGGCGTTCACCTGCCTGCCGGGCCTGATTGTAACTGCAGCAGTGCAGCAACACGACAAACTCTTCTCCACCTTTGCGTGCACAATCATCCGAGGAACGGACAAAATGATGCAGCAGCTCTCCCATTCCCGCCAATACAGCGTCCCCTGCACTATGACCATATGTATCATTTACTGATTTGAAATGATCAATATCCAGCATCAGCAGGGCAAACGGCTCCCCGGTACGCGTCGCATGCAGCACCTTTTGCTCAAAGATCGCTTCAAATGCCCGTGGATTATGCAGTCCGGTCAGATAGTCACGACTGGCGCTTTCCTTGAGCAGATAAATAGATCGATTCGAACGGCTCAGATAAGTCAGCAGTAGATACGTAAATAACCCACCAAGCGTATAAACAAACATAACGAGCAAAAATGGCAGCATAATATTGCCGTCATACGTCATATATACAGGTAGACCGGGCAAAATCATGCTGCTTCCGACAACAATAGCCCACCGCTTCCAAGAGTGATTATGTTTCCCGTCAAATAAAGCACCCGAAAGCACAAAAGCAAGAATGAGCATTGCTATTCCGGCATATAGTCCGGCTGTATTGCTTATATCCAGCAGTACAAATCGTCCGATCAGCAGAATTATCAGACTGATAGCTCCTGCCAAACGACCCGACATATAAACCGCACTAATAATAGCCAGCACACGCAGATCCAGATGAAAACCACCGGGTGCATTAACGTTGAAGATCATAAGTCCAAGCCCCAGCAGTCCAAGCAAAACTCCTGTAATATAAGGAAAAGTACGGCTATACCGAGGGAAGCTTTCCTGAATCTTGTTCAGCAGCAGATTGCAGAGGAACAGGAAAGTAGTCATTAATGTTAAATTGTTCAACAGATTAACCAGCATGATATCCAGCCTTTCATACAAAAGGTATTCATGGAAAACTGCCCTAGGCGGACCTATGCGACAGAACCCATATATAGTTACGGTCTGTTGAAGCAAATAGTTCATTGATGCAGACCCTCTACATTATAACCGGATATCTTCCAGTATCTGTTACATGTTCTTCATTTATGCGCAAATGCACTCCGGATCAGTTGGCAGGCTTTACAGAAAACGAATAAAAAAACCTGGCGTCCGATAGGGCCAGGTCATTTATAATCTTTATTACACTATGAAATCAGAATGAATTTTTGATAACTGCTTCTTCCAGGGAAAAACGACCTGACGCATAAGCAGGCTTCGCCGCTTTACCGACAGAGATCAACAGTGTTGGAATATAACGTGCAGGCACATTGAAATGTTCCATGAATGCAGCAGCGTCAAATCCACCCATTGGACAAGTATCATAACCAAGTGCTTTGGCAGCCAGCATCAGGTTCATCGCTGCATAAGAAGCATTGCGGTTGGCACTGTCACGTGCTACATCAGAACTCTGGTATGCGCCATTGATCTGGTTAACCAGTGTATCGCGAATCTCTTGTGTCATAGAGCCGGCTTCCACCAGGGAATCATAGACAGGGGCTGCATTACGGTTCGCTTCCAGGTCACCCAGTACCGCTACGACAAAAGAACTGTCACTGATCTGGGACTGATTGTAGGCGATAGGCAGCAGTTCCTGCTTTTTGGCTTCATCATCAATTACGAGGAATTTCCAGTGCTGCAGATTCCATGCGGAAGGAGCGGCATTCGCAGCAGACAGGATCGTCTCCATGTCTTCTTGCGGAATAATATAGCCTTTTTCGTATACTTTGACCGAATGACGTTCTTCCATTACCTGAATTGTTTCCGGTTTGACCATATTAGACATCATAACCACTCCTCGGGATATTTTAAGTCAGGAATTATAAACAGGATGACTGAATTCATAACTATCAATAATAGTTACCAATAGTAATTAGGTGTATATTCCATTGTGATTATATAATCATACCTATCTACTGTCAACTACAGGATTTATATATGTTCATACTACCTGTATCTTTGAATATACTGAGGATTCAATCCCATTTGTCAGGAGTGATTAAAAGTGTACAGTGAAAACAGAAACTATCCTGATTGCAAGCAGATCAAGCGTATCGTAGAAATTGGCGGACTGACAAAAACGCAGCTGCTCCATAAGCTGCAGCAGCACTCTATAATGATGAATGAATTGGGAAAAACATTAATAACCGATAATAAATTCACAACTTCTGATATCAAATACAGTCTGCCGACTGTAGAACTCACTGTTGGTCAATTAGGTTTTCCTGAGGGAGCTACAATAGATCAGATCTTTGATAGAGCAGACGAATCGGGTTTGGCATTGTGCCCGTTAGAGCTGGGACCTCATCTAAGATTGGCGTATCTTGATCAGCCAGAAAATTATGGGGATCAGCCAGTTCAGCAGCATAGAGCGCCGGCCGGCTCTGTTACCATTGCCTCGAGGATACTGACTGAAGACGAAGAGTTTCCAAAGGGATTTTATCTTAGAAAAATCAATGGTGTCTTATGGCTACGCGGTTATATTGCTGACCATCTGCACGTTTGGAGTCCAGATGATCATTTTATCTTTGTTCAAACAACGAGCCGCACAGCAGAGGTCTAAATGAATAGAATTCACACTCGCAAACTGACAAATCTATAGAAAGACAACTTAACGAATGAAAAGAAGGATCGTTGCACAAATGCTAACGATCCTTCTTGTCCATTTATGATGTTATGATCGCACTCTCACGTACCCACTGCAGCAGACGCAGATCCTGATGTGCTCCGGCAATGATCGACAGGCCGACTGGTGCTCCATCTATCGTGCCTGTCGGTATAGTAATCTGTGGCAGACCGGCCAGACCGGCTATCGATGAGAGCTGCATGGTCTGGGAACGGCGGCGCTCACTGTCTTCACCCTGAATATGCAGCGATGGCGCCGGACCTGTAGCAGTTGGCAGGATCATCAAACTATCGGTGCCAAGCAGCGTTCGCAGCGAATCACGCACTGTATTCATTTTGGTAAATGCTTCGCTCTGTTCCTCACGCTTAAGCATACTCGCCCAGGCGAATCGATCAGCTATATCGGGAGCAAATACAGGCTGTACCTGCTCGATCCATTCCCGGTGCTGTTCCCAGATCTGAATCCCCTGTACGCTGCGAAATGCAGTCATCCACGTACCGAGTCCTTCCGGCGCGATAGAGATCCATTCACCGGCGGATGGATATCCTGTCAGTCTGGACAGCAGTTCATGTGCTGCTCCAAGCAGCAATGTGCGTGTACCTTCTTCCGTAATATCCCAGGCTTCCCTTGGTAAATACACCTTGGCAAAATCGTCGCTATCCGGCGCAGTCTGCAGTGGATCAGCCGCCAGCAGAACCTGTCCTACATCATGCAACAGTTCTGCCGTATTTGCCATCCACCCTACCGTGTCAAAGCCCGCTGCCAGCGGAATAACACCTTTCATTGATACCGCATCATGCGTCGGACGCATCCCATAGATTCCGCAGTAAGACGAAGGAATCCGCACCGATCCTCCCGTATCTGTACCAATAGCAAAATCACGCAGACCGGCGGCTACCGCTACAGCCGAACCGCTGGAAGAACCGCCTGGAATCCGATCTGCTGCCCGGGGATTAACCGGTGTACCATAATGAACATTTTGTCCATTCAGACTGTACATCAATTCATCCGTATGAGTAGTGCCTTTTAGCACAGCGCCTGCATGCAGCAGACTCCGAATTGCTGGCGCAGTAGTAGAAGAGGGCTCATGAGTACGCAGCCAGTCCGGATTGCCGGCGCCCGAAGTATAACCTTCCAGTGCAAATACATCCTTGACCCCAAAGGTTAACCCGCTTAGCAAACCTTTGCCGTTCTGGTTCCGTGTTAGCGTAAACTGCTCATTTACAAATGCATTCCACTCAGACGTCATACGGGTTCCTCCCCTATAGTCGGTTAACGGCAGCACAGCCACCTGATCAAACGTAAGCCGAATTTCATTTTAATATTGAAAACGATTATTAAACATTATATATTTATCCATATTGTAATTAAAAGTATTATTTTCTGAACAAAAAGAAAGTTGTATCGTTATTATTCCAGCCATTCGATAATTGTGCACCATGCACTAACGAACAGCTGACTATCCGGGAGTGAATATAATGAGCCAATCCAAATCCTCCGGCGGCATGCAGGAGAACCATATTGATGAGATTGACCGCAAGATTATTGCTATTCTTAACCAGAATGGACGTATATCCTATACCGATCTGGCCAAGGATATCGGTCTGTCACGGGTTGCCGTACAGGCGCGCGTGAATGCACTGATGGAGAATGGAACGATTGAGCGTTTTGCAGCTGTTATTAATCCAGCCAAAATCGGCATCGCCGTCTCGGCCTTTTTTAATGTCGAGGTAGAGCCCAAGCATCTGCACGAGACCGCGGATCAGCTGGCCGAAGAACCGTTTGTAACGAGTCTCTATCATATGACAGGGCCAAGCAAGCTGCATATGCATGGACTGTTCAAGGATAATCAGGAAATGGAGACTTTTTTGCGCGAGAAATTATATAATATGCCGGGTATTATGAGTGTGGACTGTCAGGTGCTGATTACACGCTACAAGAGCCGGATGGGAATGAGGTTATGACGTAATGAATACACACGCTTCCCCCTCTCCGGCCTCTGCCGATGCCCCGTCTTATCGTCAGGCGACCTACAGCGAACTGAGCTGGGCGATGATCCGTACCGGTGTACTCGGCTACGGCGGAGGACCATCGGTCATGCCATTATTCCGGTACGAAGCCGTCACCCGTTACCATTGGATCAGCGACGATGAATTTGGCGAAATTCTGGCGCTGGGCAATGCGCTTCCCGGACCGATCGCTACCAAGATGGCTGCTTATCTGGGCTACCGTGGCAAAGGAATTCCGGGCGCGATTCTGGCTGTACTGGCACATATTCTGCCTTCGTCCATTGCCATGATCGTACTTTTGTCCGCCGTTGCGTACTTGAACAGCTCCAAGATTATTCAGGGCATGATCGCTGCCGTCGTACCGGTAATTGCCGTTATGTTGGGGGTCATGGCTTATGAATTTGGTGAAAAGGCGGTCAAAGGACTCGGCAAGACGCTCGGTATTATTTTGTTTGTGATCGTGTTTATTTTGCTGCAGCTGCTAAATGTTCATGCAGCTATCGTGATTGCGGCATTCCTGGTCTATGGCGCTTTTCACTTCAGGCTGGTACAGCATCTGCGAAAGCGGCGTATCGACGGAGGTGAGCGCTGATGTCACTTGTGAATGACTGGCTGGAATGGCTGCGTCTGCTATGGGGATTTTTCCTTGCCAATGTGCTTGGCTATGGTGGAGGTCCGGCTTCGATTCCGCTGATGTACAACGAAATCGTCACCCATTACCACTGGCTGGATGATACAGCATTCTCCAATGTGCTGGCACTCGGCAATACGCTGCCGGGACCTATCGCGACCAAAATCGCTGCTTTTGTCGGCTTTGATGTGGCAGGTATTCCGGGTCTATTAATTGCTCTTCTGGCAACCATCGTACCTTCGGCGGCAGCGATGATTATCCTGCTGCGTCTACTGCAGAAACATCGCTCTTCGCCGGTAGTCAAAGGACTCACTTTGCTGGTACAGCCGGTTATTGCAGTCATGATGCTGGTACTGACCTGGCAGCTGGCAGATGAATCGTACGGTTCTATCGGGCTATGGCAGACGCTCGGTATTGCGCTGGTAGCCTTCTGGGCGATGCAGATTCGCAAGATTCATCCGGCTTTTGTAATTTTGGCGGCTTTTACCTATGGAGCTATTGTGTTGCCCTATTTTGTGTAAAAGATTGGTTGCACAAGTAGTTATCCGCGCCGCTATTTATTCATGCAGAATGCAGCAAAGCCCCTGTCTGGTATTATCAGGCAGGGGCTTTGCTGCGGCTATAGGCTATAGTATTTCAAAATCCATACTTGGTGAATTTATGTTATGTACCGATCAGACCAGCCGCTGATCTTCCAGCAGATTAGGCTTGAGCGCCTTATGTTCAATAGGAGAAGACAGTACGATCAGCGTTGTATAATCTCCATGGTTGCTAATACGGTCTTCAAAGTCTTCCAGCTCACGGATCGAAGAAGTCACGACTTTGAGCAGATAATTATAGGCTCCACTGGTTCGATGACACTCCACAATCTCCACAGCTTCCCGGCAAAAATCCAAAAAATGCAAACCATCACTGGCTCGGAACAAATAATAAGCTGTAGACTGATGCCCAATCTTCTCTGAGGACAAGATCGCCCGGTAGCCCTGAATAATACCGCTCTCCTCCAGCCGCCTCACTCTTTCGGTCACAGCAGGCTGTGACAGTCCGACCTCCCTGCCCAGATCCGTCATCGAGATGCGTGCCTGCTGCTGCAAATGCAGCAGAATATTTTGATCTACCTGATCCATTTCTTTCCCCCTCCACCTTCATGCTGATCGGTATACTGCAGACTCGAGCCTTATACGCCAAATCCGTACATGAAGTGTAATCGTTTACCTGCTTAATCGTCGATATTTCCCCGGTTGTTATATGTATTAGTGCGATAGTATCACAGAAGCGGTATAGAGTAAATCCATCGCACCGCAAATAAAAAGACTCCATCCTAAGCGAAAAAGCCTAGAAGCTCCTCCGCTCATCATGGAGACAGACCTGTACTGTCGTTTATTTGCTGCTGGCTGCAGCCGTTTCCTGAAGAATGGATTTCATCAAAGGCACATAAATATGCCAGTAAAAAGCATCTTCGCTGTTCGGACGGTCAAATGTCAGCCAGCGCTTGAAGTTCTCCCAGCCCTGATACTTGCGCCAGAATGAATAGTGGTCATAATCCGCATAGTCACCGGCAAAGTAGTAGGAGACATAGGTATCATGCTGCTGCCGGATCACAGCCGGGAATTCATAACTGATTCCGGCGGCCTGAAGCTTGCTCTTTCCATCATCCGTCAGTCCCAGATTGTAATTGGCCAGCACTTCCGCTCCTTCGGCAGGCTTCATCACGTCAAACCAGTAGTTGTAGCGAATCGTACTGTCCAGTCCGAGCCGGGCCTTGCCCTGGGTCGTCAATATCGTCTGCACACCTTCTTCGCCAATCTGCTTGCCATGCTCCAATACGACCACCCGGCCGTCTTCATGAACAAAGACTACGCCCGGTCCAGTATACGGCCAGCGGTTCGGATCACTGCCATCACCGCTCAGAAAGGCAGGCACTTCGCCGCCACGGGTTAGATCGCTGAAATACCTGCCGGTCCATCCTGTCCATTCTGCTCCAATTAGCGGGTAGAATTCCTGGCGGGTACCTGGCTGTGTCGGAGTTGCCAGACTGTTGAATTCGGCGATCAGCGTCTTTACTCCGCCACCCGTTACAGCACTGCGAATTCGCTGTATATCCGAGATGGTCAATCCTCCATAGAGCATTCCTCCCGATAGATCACCGGTGGTCGAATTGTTCTTGTCGTACTGCGCCCGTTCGATCCCGTACGTATCGGCTACATAGATCATATCGGTGCCCTTCAGATCCGCTGGCAGTCCGGTAGTCTCATATTGACGATCCGCTTTTGGGAAAAATCCGTAATAATCACGGGTGTAATCATAAGACTGTTGGTCTGCTTTAACATATTTCTGCTGATTTAGCAGCCAGACGAGTCCCTTGTGCTCACGATATGTCATATCCGGTACCGTCTTATCGAGGATGGCAACCTGCAGTGTGGTCGCCGGCTTCGCTTCCCACCATATCCACGGAGTCAGCAGCAGCACGACAACCAGCAGAGGAATCAGCCAGAATTTCCAGGTACGTTTACGTTTCATGGCTGTCCTCCATTTGTCCGGTTATCCGGTTTTTTGGAGTTCATGACACCACCGCGTGCCATATCCCCCCAGCCTTGATTTTTACGACGAACAATCTGAATCAGTCCTTCAAATCGCCAGAGTGTCATAATCGGGCGATACCAGAAAGTCTCGGATAGCGCGAACAAAAACAGTCGCGTCAGATCCGCTACCCGGTTGTATCGTTTGAAGCACCATTCTTCGAACAGTACTGCTCCCATAGACAGCAGTGAACCGTATAAGAGCATAAGAAGGGCGAGAACCATCGTTATTCTCACGTCTACCGTATCGAGGAAAATCCCGACAATTACCGTAACTACGCCAGCCAGCTCTACCACTGGCCCCAGCAGCTCTACGAATAGAAAATAGGGCATGGAGATCATGCCGATTTTGCCATACTTGGGATTAAATAGCATGACTTTGTGGCGCCATAGACTCTCATACAGACCTCGATGCCAGCGGGTACGCTGACGACGCAGGATTTTGGCTTTCTCCGGGGCCTCGGTCCAGCAGACCGGATCGGGTACATAGACAATCTGCGCCTTGCTTTTCTTTTCCTGGATCCGGCGATGCAGTCGGACGATCAGTTCCATATCCTCACCGACCGTATCCACCTCGTAGCCGCCCACCTCGATCACCCAGCTCTTTTTAAAAATACCAAACGCACCGGATACAATCAGCAGCAGATTATGACGGCTGAGTCCAATTCGTCCCATCAGAAAAGCACGCAGATACTCAATAACCTGCATTACCACCAGCGGTTTGCTGGACAGCCGTACACTCTCACGACTCAGATAACCACTATCTACATAACTGCCATTGGCGATTCCAACACTGCCGCCTGTAGCGACAATCTCTTCATTGGGGCCAGCATCCATAATCGGCTTCATCACTTTGATAAAAGCATCCTGATCCAGTACCGTATCCCCATCCAGTGAGGCAAAATATGGATACTGGCACACATTGATGCCTACATTCAGCGCATCAGCCTTACCGCCGTTTTCCTTGTCGACCAGCACCAGATTATTGTGCTGCAGCGAACGGTAAATGCCCCGGATCGGTTTGGTTGGCTTGCCGAGTCCTGACCAGCGTACCCGGCTTTTAACTTCTACCATATCAAATTCATCGATCAGATACTGTACCGTCTGATCTTTGGAGCCATCATTAACGACCACAATCTCGAACTGCTTGTAATTGATACCCAGCAGCGAGCGCACACTCCACACGATATTCAGTTCTTCATTATAGGCTGGCACAATAATCGACAGTGGCGGAGCCAACTCTTCTTCCAGTACCTGATCATACTGGCTCTCATTCAGATCCTTTTCCCGATTCAGCTTCCGGGCAGCCACGAAGAACAGAACGACATAAGCGATACTGACGGCAACGACATAGATCATAATAATAATGCTAACAATCTCGAATAGGGTTCCTGTAATATCAAGCCAGATTCCGCTCATATTGTTTCCTTTCCAGCGTCTCCTCCGCCATCTCGCGCGCATAGCGGTCCGCATGTTCACCGGCAGCTACCTTTTCCAGCAGCTCCAGTCCATTTTTGTAGGCAGCCAGGGATTCTGCCGCCTGCTGGCGAACCCGGTATGCCGAATCCCCCAGCATCTCCTCCAGATAAGGCACGAAAATATCTTCACGGATATTACCCATTACTCTTGCCCGCATCAGCCGCTCCGGCCAGGAGACCTGCTCCACCGTATGATCGTGCTCATTCTCCATCTGCTCTACCAACTGCCGCGTTGCTTCCGGCGTCAGATAGCCAAAGTTGGAAATTGCTTTGAGCGAACGGATACGCAGCTCACTATCTTCTCCAACCAACTGGCGTTCCAGCAGATTCAGCACTTCGGCAGAACGAATATTACGAATACGCAGCGAATCGATAAAGCTGCACCGAACCCGGAACGGATACTGTTCAAATTCGGCAATCAGCTCCCCCTGTAGTTCATCATTCAGTGGAAGCAGAATCTGCAGCAGCTGACTGTCGGACAGATCATGATTATTCTC
Organism: Paenibacillus shenyangensis; assembly: GCF_000346635.1. Taxonomy (NCBI): domain Bacteria; kingdom Bacillati; phylum Bacillota; class Bacilli; order Caryophanales; family Paenibacillaceae; genus Paenibacillus; species Paenibacillus shenyangensis. The sequence continues at coordinate 33,803 of NZ_AOIG01000009.1, read as the reverse complement.
CCGCAGATATTCAGGTACACGGTGGCTGTTCAATTTGGAAAGAATCCGCAAAATCTGAAAGTATTCCTCTTCCGAACACTGGGGATCATTCATCCATTCGAGCAGATCCTTTTCCATGGAATTCATCTGGAATTGCTCGATCCAAAGCAAGGTGTTCATGCGGGTACTCCACTGGCGATCATGCAGTGAATGTTCATATTGGCTGGAGAAATACTTTTCCGCAAAGTCATAAATCCGGCTGCGTTCTTCGGGAGTACGGCTGATCGAGAGCCTGTGCAGCAGTGCTTCCTGGATCGCCTCCATCCGAAAAGGCTCTTTGGTAGACAACCGGCGCGACGTCTCTCCGGTCAACAGGTACTCTTCCAGTACCGAATCGGATTGTTCCAGTTCCTTGCGCAGCTTGTAGACAGCAGCCTCTCTGCGGTTGAAGCTTGATTTGCGTATAGCCAGATAGACATACAGCGCAACCAGTGCAATCAGCATCACCGCACAAAGCCATAAGACAACGGTCAGTACGGAATCAGGGTCCATGCTGTTCATAGTCCCATCCTCCCCAGCAGGCGCCGGATGCGTGCTTCCAGTTCGACAATACTGAACGGCTTGGTCAGGTAATCATCCGTTCCAGCCCGGATAGCTTCCGCGACTTCACGGTCATCTCCAACACTGGTCAGCATAAGAACCATATAATTGGCGCGCATCTCCATGCTGCGAATACGGCGCAGCACTTCCATGCCGTTCATGCGTGGCATCATCCGGTCCAGGATAACGACATACTGCGCATCCTCTCCATGCCATGGATCTGTGAAAAATTCTTCCCCATCGCTGAATGTTCTAATCTCCAGCGTATGTTCGATATCCAGTCCGCCAAGCCTTTTGCTGAGCATACCACGGATCAGATCGTCGTCGTCGATAATAGCCAGCCGCCACGGTTTCACCCCGGCAGGCGGTACAGGAGCCTGTTCTACCTCGGCTACCTGTTGGCTAACCAGTGTCCGCTCCTCATATCCCATCCATTCCAGTGTACCGCGCCGTCCACCGGTCTCACCGGTCGATTCACGTTCGCGAATCGTATCTACCTGAAGCGGTAAAGAAGATGGTGTAGAGGAAGACATTTCAGAATCATTCGACCAGGAGGTTCCTTGGACTTCATCAGGAATAGTCGCTGCAGAGGCTGTAGATACCGATACTTCAACACTATCCACTGCAGTCCGTTCTTGTTGCAGCGGCACTGACTGATTCGAATCCTCTACGGTCAACATAGACGATTGCTCTTCCTGATCGCCAGGAAAAATGGGCTTTTTGTCTGCATATTTCTTGAGTCGTGAAGAAACCGAAGACAGCAGCGTTTCTACCTGATTCGTTGCTTTAGCCTCTTCATGGACTGCAGAAAATTGAACTTCACTTGCTGCAGCAGATGGTTCCCGATTCGATACTACAGCAGCCGAAGATGGTTCACCGGGCATCTCTTCAAATGGACGAACTGGACGCGGTTCCGTAATTCGTCGCCGCTCCGGCACGATCATTACACCATCATGCCTGCGCTTGGCTTCTGCTACAATACGCAGAATCTGGTCATAACAGGACTGTGCTGTCATGCCTGGCTTGAGTTCCAGTACACCTGCCGAAAAAGTAACCCGATAGCTGTCCGGGCCAATCAGATGTTCTTCTCCTTCCAGGCGTTCAAGCAGCTGATTGGCAAAGGAAACAGCTTCTTTCTCCCGTATTCCCGGTTGAAGCAGATAAAACCGATCATACCGATCACGTGCCCAGATATCCTGCGGTCCAAGCGAACGACGGACCAGATCGGAGAAATAACGCAGCAGCCGATCGCCTTCGGCATAACCAAATCGTTCATTAATATGGCGGAAACTGTCGAGATCGAACAGGGTTAGGACAGCGGGTTCATGTTGGTCTGCAAGTCGCTGCAGATGACGAACCAGTTCCTGGGCAAAATAGCTGCTGTTATAAGCCCCTGTCAGTTCATCCGACATAAGCAGTGTATTCAGCTTTATCCGCCGCTGTACCTGATGACGGATACGCAAAATAAATTCTTCCATATCCAGCGGTTTGCCGATAAAGTCATCGGCTCCCGATCCATAGGCACGCAGCCGCGTATCCCGGTCTGCACTTGTACTCATCAGAATAACCGGAATCAGATACTGTTCACTCCGTGCCTGAATTTCCCGCAGCAGTTCAAATCCATCCTTGTCCTGAAGCAGCACATCGAGAATAATGCAGTCAGGCTTCATATTATAAAAAATCTCCATCGCCCGGGTCCCGTCCGAAGCGGCAAATGTCATATAGCCCGCCTGCTCCAGCTGATCCTTGAGCATTTGCAGCAGACTCGTATCATCATCCACCACCAGTAATGTACCTTGATACGCCGGGGCTGGCTGTACTTCCGGCTCCATTGCAGGCACATCATCTTTTTCTGGATCTTCATCTGCCAGCAAAAACAAATAAACCATCGGTGCCAGCAGCTCTCGAATCTGCTCTGCTGACCACACCTGCTCCCCTTCCGGGTCCAGACGTTCTATCAATTCTGCAGATACGTTAAACCAGTCTTCCAGTCCAATTGTGCCGGAGGTTCCTTTGGCAGAATGCACCAGACGATACAGCTCCGGCTCGGGTGTCATTTGACCGGATGACGTCATTTTTTTGATTTTATCTTTCATCTGTTTGATAAAAAGCCGCTGATATTTATCCATACTGCCTCCTCCGGCTGTTCTGCATTTACGCTTTTATGGTGCGGCGCCAACGAAGCAGCCCGTTTTCTTTCCGAAATAATTTCCTTTTACTGTTCCATTACCCATTTCAGAGGAGATATCAGTCTTCTTCGCCCAGCAGATCCACACTAATAAAGTCTTCGTTGACCTGCATTTGTACGGCATGCAGTCCATTCTTTTTCAGTGCCGACTGAATTACCTGCTCATTGTGCCCGGCAATCACCACATCGTTGGTATGGGTTCCGCGCTGAATCAGAGCAATACCGAGCTCCTTCATCCGCTCTACGGTAAATGGTTTTTGCAAGTACTTCTCGTTGGGTTTCTCGGCAAAATCACCCGGCTGATCAAGCGCGGACGAGACAATAACAGGTACATGTCGACTGGCTTCCCGGCCTTTGAGGATGCTGATAAAATCCCAGCCGCTACGCGATCCGGACAGCCGAATATCTACAATGCACAGCAGGGGCGGCTTCTCGCTCCGCTCCAGACTGAGTATGGCGGCTTCGGCAGTATTCAGCGACAGGATATCGTACTGCTGCTCTTCAAAGGTAGCCCGGATAAGTCCGGACAGATTATCATCGTCTTCGATAATAACGACTTTGTTGTCCAGCTGCGGGACAAGGAACTTGGGTAAGCGGACAGCAAACGTGCTGCCTTCACCCAGACGGGAATCAAAATAAACCTCTCCGCCCAGATCGCGCACAATTTCGCGTACAATCGCCAGCCCCAGACCGGTTCCGCCAATCTGGCGACGATCCGAATTATCCACCCGGTAAAATTTACCGAACATTTTGTCGCGGGCTTCATCGGGTATGCCAAGTCCATAATCCTGCACCTCGGCGATCCAATCTGTTCCGCCATCGATTATCCTCACATCAATCTGCGGTTGACCTGGTGAATACTTCACTGCATTACTGATCAGATTATGCATTACCTGAGTAATACGATCGGTATCTCCTTCCACAAAGCAAGCCGATTCCGGCAGCTGTATCTGAATATGATGCTCCTGCTTGCCATCCCACTGACGGGCAACATCGTGTACTACCTGTCTCAGATCAAATGGCACCCGGGTATAGTTTTGCTTGCCGGACTCCATCCGCTGCAGATCCAGAAAGTCACTGATCAGATTGGACAACCGGTTGGCTTCCCGGTGAATCGTCTCCATATATTTGCGCGACTTCTCCGGCTTCACTTCGCGATGCAGCAGAATCTCCACAAAGCCGAGGATACTGGCCAGCGGAGTACGCAGTTCATGGGAGACGATGCTGACAAACTCATTTTTCATCTGATCGGCTTGTTCTTCTTCGGTACGATCACGGAATACCAGCAGATAATAGTCCTTCATATCGGCTCCCGTAATCGTATTGATATACAATTCCAGATAATAAACGGAACCATCTCGGCCCCTGAGAGAGAACTGGGTCTTCCAGTCATTCGCCGCGCCCTCAATCGCCTGCTGAATCTGTGCACCCAGATTCTCTGCATGAACGCTGTGTGTATCCAGATAATCACCCAACGCCATAATGCTTGCACCTGTGCGCAGATCTGGCAGTACACGGCTGACCTGCTCATTGGAAAAGGATACCGTTCCTTCCCGATCACATAGCACCAGTCCTTCATGCAGCGAATCGATAATTTCCTGAATAGCATCCCGCTGCTGTCGAATCATCAGCTTTTCTACTTCCAGTTCGGCATTCAGTTCTTCCAGTCGAATGCTCTGTTTGAGACGTTCTTCTCCCGCGAGCTGTGCCTGATAAGCCATGCCAAACTGGTTAATCAGCCCTTCAGTCAGCATCTTGTCATGAATCTGTACCGCTGCACTTCCATAGCTGGTCAGCAACAGAAAACCAATGATTCTCATCTGGTCATCACACAGCGGATAATAATGATCATCCGCACGTTCGTATCCCATATGAATACCGCGTTCTTCGCCGCTCAGTACGCGGCTGCGTACGATAGATCTTTTTTCTTCCATGACCTGAAGCGCCGGACCGAACAATGCGGTTCCATCAGGCTGCTCCATATGCCCAGGCCATCCGATCGCATGAATAGTATGAAATACCGAAGTATCCTGCTCCGACTGAATAACGAGCATCAGCGCATCATGATAGGTCGCCTGTAGCAGCGCTCGCAGGCTGTTTTCCAGAAACTCGCTCATGGTGGTGAATCCGGTCAGCTTTTCCTGATAGGAGTTAATCAATTGCAGCTGTCTCTCCCGGTCGGTCAGCTTGGCCAGTATCACTTCCTGTTCATGCTGCTGTACCAGAATCTCTTCATTTTGTGCTTCCAGTTCATCATGCTGTTCAGCCATATGCCGCAGATTTTTTTCCAGTTCCTGATGACGTTCCTGCAGCTGGTCGCTCATATGATTAATACCGTCCATGAGTCCACCGATCTCGTCTTCATTTATCCGCTGATCCAGTCGTACATGTTCTCCCTGACTGATACGGCGGACCGCAGATTCCATCTGTATGACGGGCTTGACGATCAGCTCCCGCAGATAACGGATGAGCAGGAGCGCTGCTATTAATCCGAGCACAATAAATACCAGTGGTATAAACAGCACCAGTGAATTAAGCTGCTGGCTCTTCTGCATCAGCATCGTCACTTCATCACGTTCATTGGTGATCATCTGTTCCATTTCTTCATTTACAGCGCTCACCAATACAGTCGTCGTCCTGGATAGACGCTCAATCTCCGCCTGATTGTCCTCCTGCTTCATCTGCTGAATAGCGGGGAAATAGCTAAAATATTCCTCGCTCTGGCGAACCAGACTATCCAGCTGTGCAGCCATACTGGTAGAGTGGTTGGATCGTGCGCGATAATCTTCAAGTTCGCTACGGAATTGATCTCTGTCGGTACGCGCTGCTGTCAGAAAATCTTCACGGTCAAACGCCAAATACGCACGGAAGTTGGATACCGTAGAGCGATAACCTTCTTCCATTTTTTGCAATCGGTTCTGCTGATCCAGATGATAGTTGATCTGATCCGTGATCTGTGAGACCTGCTGCTTAAACATCCATTCCACTGCAAATACAATCAGTCCAAAAATCAGAAAGATAACGATAGTCCACCGGGCAATTCTGCGCGCCAATCCCCCGCCGGCCTGCATCAGTTATCCCTCTGCGTACCGGATAACAGTTCTTCTACGGCATCCAGCAACTGTAGCGGACTGAATGGCTTGGAAATATACAGGGTAACTCCCGCCTGTTCCGCCCGCATTCGATCCTTTTCCTGTGCTTTGGCAGTTAACAGAATAATCGGCTTGTCCTCATTGACACTGCCGCTACCACGCAGCCATTCGCAGACTTCAATCCCGGTGGCTTCCGGCATCATATAATCGAGAATGATCAGATCATAAGATTGTTCCGCCAGTTTTTCTTTTGCCAGTCCGCCGTCCTCGGCTTCCGTTACTTTGTACCCTTCATCTTCCAGTGTCTCCAGCAGCAAAAATCGCAGCGCAGGTTCATCCTCCGCTATTAAAATCTCAAATGATGACATCATCGATTCCTCCCTGTATATTAAATATGATGAAATGAACATTTGCTGTTATATACCAATTAACAATAAATGGACTAATTTAAAAACAATAGCAATTTAATTTTAACATAATTATACTTTTCTGCTTCTGTTTGTCTGATCACGAATCACCTTTGCAAAAGTTTGCTTTAGTGTTGAGACAAGTATCTCATTCCAGACATTCTTTTATCGATGAGCAGCAAACGGCCAGACTTCCTTCTTTAATGTCGGTCAGCAAGTGTAATATACAAATAGGACCTAATGCGTAATCTGCTGCTTTCCGATCAGGACATTGCGATCGCACAGAGCGACGTATATAACTTATTTACGGAGATTCTGTGTGTATGGATTGGCGGTACCTGCAGACTCTATTTCAAAATTTAAACCGTCGAAAGATGTTCATACGGGTAATCGTGTGCAATAGGGTTGATCCCCAAAATATGATATACTAATAAAGTATTTTACTGCATGTTCCATGTCCTGCTGGACACCAAGCATTTTGTTTATTCAAAAGTAGTTTGCAGTTCAACATATTTTATATTCCGGAGAGGGGTTTGTCCTTTATCATGTTACAATTCAGTCCCTCCTTTTTACAGATAGGCTCTACTGTCGGTCTGCTGGTTATTGCTCTGACCGCTATTCTCGTACGTTCCCGAACCAATCACCGGCCGGTTAACGCCAAAAAGATCCTGATTCCACCGCTCGGCATGAGCACCGGCTTTTTCATGTTTGTGGTTCCTGATTTTCGGGTGACCTGGCTGTGGGCATTGGGTGCTTTTCTGGTGGGCTGGTTTATTTTCTCGTACCCGCTGATTCGCGGAACCCGGTTTGAACATAACGGGACCGATGTAGTTGTACAGCGCTCCAAAAGTTTTTTGTTTATTCTGATCGGACTGCTGCTGGTTCGTCTACTGCTGCACCGCTTTATCGAGCATTACATTACCATCCCGCAGACAGCAGGTGTATTCTTTATTCTGGCATTTGGTACGCTGCTTCACTGGCGACTTGATATGTTCCGCAAATATCGCAAGATCACCGAAGCTGCCGATTCCCGGCCAACCGTATAACTGCATAATTAAAGTAAACTTGTCGCAGGCCACTATACGTTCCCAGAGGATACGTACAGCAGCCTGCGAAGCGTTATCCTGCACGCGATATCTCTTCAAACACGATAGATATTTGCAAAATAATAAACGGAAATATAATCAAAAAAGCTAGCCATCCGGTCTGATCCGGAGGCTAGCTTTTTATTTAAACTTCATATGAATAGAGAACATACCGTTTTATTCTTCTGCTACTTTGACCAGTTGTTTACCCAGATTCTCACCGGTAAACAGTCCGAGGAAAGCTTCAGGAATCCGGTCAAATCCTTCTACGATGTTTTCTTTGTATTTCAGCTTGCCTTCGCGTACCCATTGTCCCAGTTCCTGCAGTGCCTGTACGTTCTCATCGGCATAATCGCCCACCAGGAAGCCTTTGAGCAGCACTGTACGAGTTAGCAGCGCTGGCAGAATACGTGGTCCAAGCTCGGGGTTTTCCTGATTATACAGCGAGATTTGTCCGCACAGCGGAATACGTGCATTACGGTTCAGCTGCTCAATAACGGCATCGGTAATATCCCCGCCTACATTTTCAAAATAGACATCGATACCGTCCGGACATGCTTTTTGCAGCGCTTCACGAATCGGCTGGTCTGTTTTGTAATTAATGACTTCATCAAATCCCAGTTCTTCCTTAAGATAACGGTTCTTCTCATCGGAACCGGAGATGCCGACGACCCGTGCACCTTTAATTTTACCGATTTGTCCGGCAATCATACCAACAGCGCCACCTGCGCCGGATACGACCATCGTCTCGCCCGGCTTCGGATCACCGATGCGCAGTGTACCATAATAAGCAGTCAATCCAGTCATACCGAGTACGCCAAGTGCGGTAGTGATCGGCGCCAGCTCCGGGTCAACCTTGCGCTGACCGTTACCATCCACGATTGCATACCGCTGCCAGCCCCAGCCGCCTGCGATAATATCGCCTTCCTGATAGTCGGGGTGCTTGCTGCTCAGAACCTTGCCGACCGAGCCACCAGTAATTGGCTCTCCCACCTGGAAGGGTGCCGCATACGATTTGGCATCTTTCATCCGTCCGCGCATATAAGGATCGACAGAGACGTACAGTGTCTTAATTAACAGCTGTCCTTCTTCCGGACTACCCAGTTCCGCCTTGTTAAACGAAAAGTTCTCCATTGCAGGTGTACCCTGCGGACGACTCGCCAGTGCAATATATTCATTTTGTTCTTCAGCCATGTTGATTCCTCCCAAAAGTATAAGTATCTGCGTTCCATCATATAGAACATCCACATGCCCAATGATCCCGTTTATTCAGTATCATTGGCATGCCACCTTTTATTATTACCCTTCTTACCTGAAATTAAGATGAAATTTATCTATTTATATATCATTGCTTGGATAATGAACGACTTGTTTATCATTCTTGGACATTTTATTTTCGCTTAACTGTACTGTTCATTTGCTCTTTTACCGATATTTTATTGGAGATCGCTTTGATTTTCGTTCTTTGTTTCATTTTCCAAAGATCAAATAGGCATTATTGTTCGCTTTTGAGCATGTATAGGCAGAAAATCAGACACATTTCCTATCTTTTCTAACTCACAAGTTAATTATTGTGACATATTTCCTTATTATCATTCCGATAAAAGTATGTATAATAGTAAATATGGAAAGTTAACTAACATTTAAATTCACTACTCATCCTACTTTAACTTATGTATTTCCCGGCAAGGTCGGGAATATCTTATTATTACGAATAGCAGGAGGGCTGTACAGCGTGGGTAAAAAGAACAGAAAAGTAGCAATTGTCGGCGTAGGAATGGTCGGGGCAGGATGTGCCTATTCAATGATTAACCAGTCGATTGCCGACGAGATTATGATGGTTGGACGTACCCATGAAAAGGCAGTCGCCCAGGCGCTGGATCTGTCGCACTGTATGGATTTTACGTCCCATCGTACCAAAGTATACGCAGGTACACTGCATGACTGCGGAGATATGGATATCGTCATCATTACAGCGGGTCCCAACCCTAAGCCAGGGCAAGACCGGATGACTCTGCTACACGAAGCAGCCGAGATTGTACGCGAGATTACCGATCCGATTATGGCAAGTGGATTTGATGGTATATTCATCGTTGCCGCCAATCCGGTAGACGTGGTCACTTACCTCACATGGCAATACTCGGGTCTGCCGCGTGAACGCATTATTGGTACAGGCACGTCCATTGACTCTTCCCGTCTCAAAACCATTCTGTCCGATGTATTCTCGATTGATCCGCGCAGCGTACACGGTTATGTCCTGGGTGAACATGGTGAATCCCAGTTCGTCGCCTGGTCACATGTGACAATTGGCGGTAAGCCGCTGCTGCATATTATGGAACAACATGCTCTCCGCTTCCCAGAGCTGAGTCTGGATGATGTAGCGCTCAAGACAAGGGATGCCGGCTGGGAGATCTTCACCCGCAAAGGCCATACCCAGTTTGGAATCGGCAATGCCCTCGCTCATATCGCCCGCTCGATCCTGTACGACGAGCACCGGATTATTGCTGTATCTTCCATTCTGGATGGAGAATATGGCGAACAAAATGTATGCGCAGGCGTACCGGCCATCATTTCCGGAGAAGGTATACAGGAAATCATTGAGCTGCGACTGGATGACAACGAACAGCGTCAATTCCACCATTCCTGTCAGGTCATTCGCTCGGCAATTGAACAGGTTCAAGTGATGGTGTAAGACGTTCGACGATTGCCTGCTGATATGTAGGCCGTTATATGCACAAAGCTATACACCCATATTGGATTTACAATTAAGGACAAAAAAGCGAATACTGAATATAGTGATATAGGCTTATAAGACCCAGTGATTTATAGGTATTATCTATGAACTTATAGGCAGATAGCGATCATATGGATATGTAGAACCCGGTGGTTAATTCGGGTTCTTTCTGTTTCAGTATTTTGCTTTTATTATTACTCTGTATCCTACTTGACTACATACCGAATGTTAAAAGACTACATAAAACATCGCATTGAATAAGATACTGAGTTGGGATATGCTGGAATATAATCATCAACCTTTTGGAAAAGGAGCTCGCACTGTGCATCCACTGCTCAAACATTATTTATGGGTTACACTGCTAACTTCGGTCATTGTTCCTGTCTTGCTCTTGATTATGGATAGAGATTCGGACACCGATCTGATCCATTTCAGCCGTGGAGAACTCATCGCAATGGTTATCTTCGCGGTAATGATTACCTGGAGCTTTATTTTGATCGGCGGAGGTCTGTTATCTGCGCTGCTTCGTTATTTTGTAGCACAACGGCTGGTACTGCCCTTTTTTCTGGCTATTGCACTAGTTCTATATGTAGTCTCTATATTGGCTGTACTAAATATACAAATTTTGCCGATTTATATAGCCGTATTCGGACTGTTCGATGCACTGCTATATAGAAACAAAGACCAACGGTTACAAAAAAGCACCGATACATGACTATAATGTATCGGTGCTTTACCATTTAACATACTACCTGTTTACACACTAGATGCGACAAAAACGGAAGCAAATCGAATTACTTCACCGTCATAACCGGACAGTTCGCATGCTGGATGACCTTATGACTTACACTGCCAAGGAACAATTCAGAAACTGCACTTTTGCCGCTTGTCCCCATAATGACCAGATCCATCTTTTCATCGTTGGCAGCATCACAGATCACTGTCGCCGGATCACCGGTATGATAACGAACTTCGTACTGCACACCTGTCGTATTCAAATACGTACGATACGGCTCGGTTACTGCATGCCCTTCTTCATCCAGACGCTCATCCACATCCACTCCCAGCGGCGGCTCTGCTACCATCATCACCGGATTCACATGCAACACCGTTAGACGACTGTCTGCTTTCAAAGATTTCACCAGCTGCACCGCATGCTCCAATGCGCGCTGCGCATGCTCCGAACCATCTACCGCTACCAGTATACGCTCATACGTTGAACTTCCCTGTACTTCTGACATGATCTGTTCCTCCATTTCGTATATTGATATCTGTCAGCCGGCTATAGGCTCTACACCCTGCTTTAATCTTTTTCAACGCTCCGTACCCTTACTCATGAAGCCTACTTTTGAAGTGCCTTTAATTCCTGTTCCATTCTGCATTAATATCTTTTAGCTTTTCAGATCATTTATCCTGCTCAAATTAAAACTCCCCGCACCAAGCAGAGCAAAGAGAATTCTGCCAATGACCGACATTTAAGCAGGGAGATCGACCGCCATGTGGTCATTCCAGATTTCCCTGCTTAACCGGAGGGAATGGCAGAATCTCTTTGCGCAGCGGATGATGCAAACAAGCAAGATCAATGCCCGTGCGACACATCAATTCCCGCCAGATGGCGACGACGTACCACCAGCACGATAACCGCTACCAGCACCATCGCACCACCAAAGTAAAACGGAGTCGCCGAGTTGTACCATTCTGCCAGTTTACCAGCCAGGAACGGCGATACCGCACCACCGAGGAAACGAACAAAGCTGTACGCTGCAGAAGCAACCGAACGTTCGACCGGAGCCGATTCCATTACCGCTGTAGTAATCAGCGTATTGTTGATACCAAGGAAAATACCAGCAACGATAACACCGATAATAACCAGTGTCGGCGAACCAAAGGCTGCGCCCAGACCCATGAACACCAGATCCAGTGCGAACAGGGTCAGCATGACACCCATCGAACCTGCCAGGTTAAAGCGTGCCTGCAGCTTCGGTGCCACAAATACGGAAGTAATCGCCAGCAGAATCCCCCAGCCGAAGAACACATAACCAAGACCATGCTCATCCAGTCCCATTACATACGGAGAATAAGCCATCAGGGTAAAGAAACCAAAGTTATACAGAAAAGCAACAATCGCCAGCGTTTTCAGTGCCGGGAATTTCAGTGCGCGGAACGGATCCGCCAGAGTGCTGCGTGTTTTTGGCTTTGGAATCTTGGGCAGCATAATCATAATAAAGATAAAGCCGATCAGCATCAGTACACTAACACCGAAGAAAGGACCTCTCCAGGAAATCGAGCCCAATTCGCCGCCCAGCAGCGGGCCGACCGAGATACCAAGACCCAGTGCAGCTTCATACAAAATGATAGCTTTGGCTGTACCGGAAGTGGACAATCCCACGATAGCAGACAGCGCAGTTGCGATGAACAGCGCATTACCGAGTCCCCAACCACCGCGGAATCCGACGATCTGACCGATCGTATTGGAATAACCACCAAGTGCCGAGAAAATAATGATCAGTACAACGCCGCTGAGCAATGTCCATTTGACACCGATACGGCTGGATACGACGCCGGTAATCAGCATTGCCAGACCAGTCACCAGATTATAACTGGTAAATAGCAGAGATACCTGACTTGGCGTTGCATTCAATTGACTCGCAATCGCCGGTAGAATAGGGTCAACCAATCCCAGACCCATAAATGAAATAACACAGGCAAAAGCAACGGCCCATACGGCTCTAGGCTGGGATAATAATCCGCCCTGCTGTGGCAGCTGCTTTGCAGTCGCTGGTTTACTACTCATAATGAAAAACTCCTCCTTGATCTTGCTGATTCACATCAAAATCATTTTATTGTTTTGCTAAGTATTTAGAGACAAAAGGAAAAACCGGACCCATCGGATACCCGGTGTGTGTAAAGAACGCCTGTTGTAAAGAAAACAAAAATGAATGAACTGTACTTCAGAGACACTAATGTATCCATTGACATATTAACCACTAATCTGAAATCTATTCAGTCACTAACCAAATGACTGCTAAATCGTATCAATTCTCTGCTTCACTGTTCAGCCTCGCCAGTCCATCGCGAACCTGCTCACGCAGCTGTTCAGCTTCCGCTTTAAATGAATGAATCGTACGAATCTTCTCTTCCATCATCTCCAGCTGCTCCCCCAGTGTACGGTCAATCTGTTCCAGCTGATGTCGGCGCTCCTGATGATCGGTAATGCTGCGATAACGTTCGCGCTGCCCTCTCAGCATCTCGACCACTTCGATATACCGCTGCAATTCCTGCAAGGAGAATCCCAGCACATCACGCGCACTGATGATTTTCTTGAGCCGCTCGATATCTTCACGCGTGTACAGCCGGGTATTACCATCGCTCCGCTGCGGTGACACGAGTCCGATCTCTTCATAGTAACGAAGGGTACGCTTGGTCAGATTACACTCGGTTGCCACTTCATCAATTTTGTAGAGTGTTATGGTGTCCACCTTCTCTTTATTTAAATATTTACATATCTTATATGAATATAATAGTACTATCTCACGTTAACGTCAACGTTATTAAGAAAATAAATTGATTTTTTTCAGAAAAAGATATCATTTATTATGATATGAGCTTTGTATTTTGTTTCAGCAGTCAGGTATGCTATGGTGAATAAGATCCTGAAAGCGAATACCAAATTTCAATCAGCAGGAGGAATCCATGAATATCACCAAATCACAAGCTTATATTGAACTAACTATCGCCAGCTGGGAAAATACGTCGCTGGGCGCCACACTGGCCGAGATCGTCCGCCGTCAAAGGCAGTATCAGAATGATTATGTAGAAGTACATCAAGTTGTGGAACTATTCAAAACCGAGGATAAAGCTGATTTTCTGGTCATTCTGAATGTGATTCGTGATGTGGACAATCCCGGCGATCCTGTTCCTCAGGAGACCTAATGAGACACACTTGTATCCAGAATAATATATCTATCCCTATATAAAATAACGATCGCTCTTAAGCCATAATGTTCGATAAACGAACAGCATATACAATTCGAAGTCATGAACATCTATAGGCATCGTCTCACGTGTAGGTCAGGAAATAAAAAAGCCTCTGCTGCCCGGACAAGTCATTCTCCGGGTGCAGAGGCTTTGCTGTGAGCAGAAATACTCCAACTGCTTTTGGCAAAGCAGCCGATAGGCATTTCTGTTCTATTTATTTGTTAATCTTATTTACTGGATTTCTCAACAGCGTGACCGCCAAATTCGTTACGCAGGGCAGCTACAACTTTACCTGTGAATGTATCATTGTCCAGGGAACGATAACGCATCAGCAGAGACAGCGCGATAACTGGCGTTGCCATTTGCAGATCCATAGCTTCTTCCACAGTCCATTTACCTTCACCGGAAGAGTGCATGATACCCTGGATTTCTTCCAGACGACCATCTTTGGCAAATGCATTTTCAGTCAGTTCCATCAGCCAAGAGCGGATAACGGAGCCATTGTTCCATACGCGTGCCACTTTTTCGTAGTTGAAGTCGTATGGGCTTTTCTCCAGAACTTCGAAGCCTTCACCGATTGCTGCCATCATACCGTACTCGATACCATTGTGGACCATTTTCAGGTAGTGACCGCTGCCTGCTTCACCAGCATACAGATAGCCGTTTTCTACAGAAGTATCGCGGAAGATTGGTTCTACGATTTCCCAAGCTTCTTTGTCGCCACCAACCATATAACAAGCGCCGTTACGAGCACCGCTCATGCCGCCGGAAGTACCTGCGTCCATGTAACGGATGCCGCTTTTTTTCATTTCGTTGTAGCGACGGATGGATTCTTTGTAGTGGGAGTTCCCTGCTTCGATCACGACATCGTTCTCGGACAGCAGCGGAGCCACTTCAGCCAGTACGGAATCTACTACGCCGTGAGGTACCATTACCCATACCACGCGTGGAGCTTCCAGTTTGCTGACCATTTCAGCGATTGTATCTGCACCTTGTGCGCCCAGACCGGACAATTCTTTTACCGCTTCTTTGTTCAGGTCAAATGCAACCACTTCATGATTATGATCCATCAGGTTTTGTCCCAGATTCATACCCATTTTGCCTAAGCCAATCAGTCCGATTTTCATTGTATAATCCTCCGTGTTGTTGGGGATGTTGTATCCCTCTTTTTTTGGTCGTACTCTCTATCCACTGCGGCGAGTGTATCCCACTCACCCCGGACGCATTGCTATACGTCCGCATCTATACCGCATTGTATGAAGACACAAAGCGGTTTGACAAAGCCGGAAACCGGCTCTGCAAGCATGGAGAATACGCTCTGTTCATCATTAACCAGAGCGTATGCCACTCATTCAATTGTATAAGGATCAGGTGTAATTAGCGTACAACTGTACTTTCTCTAACAGGTGCTGGTGCCTGGTCTCCAAGCCAGCGGAATCCCTGTTCAGCCAGCAGCGCGTTGGATGCTTCCGGACCATAGGTGCCAGCTGCATAATCATGAACCGGCAGGCTGTTGTCTGCAAAAGCTTCCAGCATCGGCTGGATCCACTGCCAGGACAGTTCCACTTCATCCCAGTGAGCGAAGAAAGTAGCGTCGCCGTTCAGCGCATCGCCAATCAACAGTTCGTAAGCTTCCGGATCATTATCCGTACCCATCACGAACTCGGAAGTCATTGGCTCCAGCTGACCGGTTTTGACATTGCGACGGTTCAGCTGCAGGGTGATTTTCTCTTCCGGATTGATGCTGATTGTCAGCATATTCGGCTGGCCATCGCAATCTACACAGATATCATTGTTTTGCATGGTGTTTTTGAATTCCACGACGATGCGTGTGGATTTTTCTTTCATGCGTTTACCGGTACGGATGTAGAACGGTACGCCTTGCCAGGAGAAATCATCTACCCAGACGCGTGCAGCTACAAATGTATCGGTATTGGAGCCCAGTTCGATACCCGGCTCATCCTGATAACCCTGTACTTCTTTGCCGTTTACTTCACCGGCAGTGTACTGGGCACGTACGAAGTGCTTGTGTGCATCTTCTTTGGAGATCGGACGCAGCGCTTTGGCGATGTATTTTTTGTGTGTACGTACATCGTCAGCATTGTGGCCGCCTGGCAGCGTCATCGCTGTCATCATCAGCACCTGCAGCATGTGATTTTGTACCATATCGCGAACAGCTCCGGTATGATCATAATAACCGGCACGTTCTTCTACGCCTACTACTTCGGAAGCCGTAATCTGTACATTGGCGATGTGGCGGTTATTCCACAGCGACTGGATCACAGGGTTCGCAGAAGTGAATGATTCCATGTTCTGTACCATCGGTTTGCCGAGGTAATGGTCAATACGGAAAATTTCTTCTTCCGCAAATGTTCTGCTCAGCTGTTCGTTCAGCTGACGAGCCGAAGTAAGATCATGGCCAAACGGTTTCTCGATAATCAGACGCTTCCAGCCTGTTGTGTTACCCAGACCGCTAGCTTTGATATTATCAGCGATCACTTCAAAGAATTCCGGTGCTACCGACATGTAGAACATGCGATTTTGCGGGATATTCAGTTCCGTCTCACGCTGCTCGACCAGCTTCAGCAGTTCCTGATAGCCGGCAGTATCGTTCACATTCAGAATGTGATAACGGATTGAACGCAGAAACGCATCCACAGTCTCGCGCTCTTGCGGTGTATTACGGGAAAATTCCTGCAGTGCCTGTTCTACATAGGTTTGGAAAGTCGCATCATTGAATGATTTGCGTCCCAGACCGATAATGGAGAATGCTTCAGGCATCTTGCGATCAAGAAATAAATTATACAATGCAGGGAAGATTTTGCGTTTTGCCAAATCCCCTGTTGAACCGAACAATACAAATGTCATAGCTTCCATAATGGTTTCTCCTCCAAAATGTACCTCACCCGGTTCTCTATATGGCCTGGGTGTAAGTATTCAGACTTAATTCATGGGTATACTATACGGTTGATATAGCAACTATATCGGCAAAAAATAAACGAGCGACCCGGTATATGAGCTGCATCTGTTAAACAGCAGCTGTATATCGAAGCCTCGTCGTGAAGTCAATCTTTCATTGTGTCTCTTTTGTGACAGTCATTCTTTACAAAATTTACAATAGACCTTGTGTCGAACAATGTCAAGGGTAAAAATGAAAGTTTCACAATGAATATTACTTGTTGGTTAAATTATTTATCGGTAACTTTTATCGGTTTGTGAATAGCTGCGTTGACAGTTATCTGCAAAAATGTTAGTCTAACGTCGATTAAAAGGTTGATATAGCAACTATAATACTACATGTATTGCCACATACCAATATTATTTAAGGGTGAATACTCATGCCATATGACTTAGAAAATAGTTACACCGTATTCATTCGTGACGTTCATCTTGCGATTGCCGGATATATCAAAAATAAATTAGCTCCCTTCAATCTTGCTCCCGAGCAGACCTTTGTACTGATGCTCCTGTGGAAAAAAGATGGGCTCGCGCAAAATGAAATAGGCGAACGTCTGGGCAAAGACAAAACCAATATTACGCGCATGATCTCCAATCTGGAGAGTAAAGGATTTATTCGCAAGATTACCTGTACCGATGATCGCCGCTGCTTCAAAATCTACCTGACCCCCGAAGGCGCACAGCTGGAGCAGGATGTCGCTGTGATCATGAAAGAGATCAGCCTTGATCTGATGGATGGCATCTCCGATGACGAACGGATCGTGCTGCGCCGGCTGCTGAACAAGATCAAGGATAATGCACGCGTGAATGAAGCCGATCGTATAGACCTATTGGATTGCTGACGATAAATAAAGAAAACAAAGACGCCCAAAAGGCGTCTTTTTATTGTTATGCAGAATGGGTCTTCCTCGGTAAAATGGCTCTTCATCAGCACAATAGAGCTTAATCAATCGAACCCAATGTCCAGGCTCCATTTTGACCTTTTACAAAATAAAAGACATAAGAGGCTTCGCTTGCTTCTTTGGTTTCGTTATCGGCCTGGTTCCCTTCGACAGGAACAATAATATATATGGATTCGTTATCATCAAAGGATACTGTACTATCATCCTTCATCCTTGTACGAACGAATAATCTGGATCGGCCCGTTGGAGTTGAGCAGGATCATCTGCTCGGTCATTTCCTCGGGAGTATAAGGCATGCCATTTTCCAGCCACCAATGAATAATACCTACATAGGCGGAGCTGATATAGCTGGCGATCACATCCTTGTGTACCGGCAGCTTATCGTCATCCAGCTCTGCAAACTTCTCCTCGTAGAACCGTGCAATATACCTTTTCATATAAGACACGAAATTAAACATTGCCTTGCGCTCAAACATTACTTCAAAGAAACGCCGATAACGAATCATATATTCAAAAATGCGTCCCGCAATGTAGCGCTGTAATTCATCCACCGACTGTTCAAATGAACCGGCATCCCTTGCCTCTCCAAACAGTTCATCCAGCATCCCGTCCGTTACCGCATACAGCAGATGATCCTTGGATTCATAGTGTAGATAAAAAGTTTTACGGTTCACCGTAGCCAACTTGGTAATATCCTGAATCGTAATTTTGTCGTACGGCTGCTCTTGCATTAACTGCTTAAGCGCCTCATGCAGTGCTGTCCTGGTCCGCACAACGCGCGGATCGACGGTCTGTTCTTTCATTGCTGCATCCTTTCTGTAACCGGTATTTCTTTCTTTATTTCGGTAGTTATGCCTACATTTATTACCCATCTGTGGCATAAACCCCACATTGAACAGATCTGGTTATTGTAACATAACATTTCCTGTCTTATAATCCGATATATTGCGAGTAATCATATGTAAATAAATACAATTGCATCAAACATTTATTTGAGGAGCTGACTATTCATGCTTAATGTACAACCACTCGTCCAGCAGCAGCGGACGTTCTTTTATACAGGCCAGACCAAAGACGTATCCTATCGTATGACTGCCCTTCGTCAACTGAGACAAGGAATTGAAAACTATCATCAGCGTATTCTCGACGCGCTGCGTGCCGATCTGAACAAGTCCGAAGCCGAAGCTTACGGTTCGGAGATTCGCATCGTTATGGGCGAGATCGACTTTGCACTGGAACATCTGGAGCAGTGGGCAGCACCTCGCCAGGTGCCGACTGCAGCGGCTCTGCCGGATGCGGTAAGCACCATTTATCCTGAACCTTACGGTGTGGCACTGATTATTGCGCCATGGAACTACCCATTCCAGCTGGCATTCGGTCCACTTGTCGGTGCGATTGCAGCCGGTAACTGTGCGGTACTCAAGCCATCCGAGCTGACACCTGCTGTATCCAAATTAACCTATGATCTGATCCATGAGCTGTTCCCGGAAGAATACATCGCTGTAGTGGAAGGCGAAGTCGAAGCCAGTACCGCTCTGCTCAAAGAGAAATTCGACTACATCTTCTTCACAGGCAGCACAGGCGTCGGCCGAATCGTGATGCGAGCAGCAGCAGAACATCTGACTCCGGTCACCCTGGAACTCGGCGGCAAAAGCCCTAGCATCGTTCACCATGATGCCGATCTGAAGATCGCAGCGCAGCGCCTTGTACGCGGCAAGTTCCTCAATGCCGGTCAGACCTGTGTAGCGCCGGATTATCTGCTTGTGCACAAGGATGTACGTGCTCAACTGCTCGATCTGATCCAGGCAGAAATCAAAGACAAGCAGGGTGAAGATGTATTACAGAATCCGGACTTCCCGCATATTGTCAACACACGCAATTTTGACCGTCTATCTGCTCTGATGGAAGGCGAAGAAGTACTGATCGGCGGCCGTAGTGTACGTGATCAGTTGCTTATCGAACCTACCCTGCTGGGCGGCATTGACTGGAATTCCCGCATTATGCAGGAAGAGATCTTCGGACCAATTCTGCCGGTGATCGAATATGATGACCTGAATCCTCTGCTGGACGAGATCGTAAGTCGTCCAAAACCGCTGGCACTGTATCTGTTTACTGAGGACGAGCAGCTGCAGGAACAGGTGCTGAATACTGTATCCTTTGGCGGTGGATGTATCAATGACACGCTGTCCCATATGACTTCGCATTATCTGCCATTCGGCGGTGTAGGCGAAAGCGGCATGGGTTCGTATCACGGACAGCAGAGCTTTGAAGTGTTCTCTCATCTGAAAAGTGTGATGAAACGCAACGCTTGAGTTGAACGTTCTGGTGCAGCTTATACTTGGCCAGATGAAGGCATAGTGCAGTGTATTCTCGAGTAGGCTGATGTGGTGGTTCGTATTTGTTGTTGGAGTGTGGGATGAAGGGTATAGCGCATCCATCGCTCCGACAAGGAATAGGGGCACGTCCTCCGGTGGAGCCTGGAAATTATGGGATTAGGAAAAGGTCAATTTCCAGGCTCCAAGGTCGTCTTTGCCCCTATTTCCTTCTCTCCGCTAAGTGCTGAGCACTATCCATTGGCATTTGCATACTGCGTAATATGAATAGAATTAAGGCTAAAATGCAATTGCAGAATAAATTTAATAGACGGGCCGGGGCATGTCATGCTCTGGCCTGTTTTTTTACATACTTTGTCTACATAGTGATTGTACGGTAGTGTCTGATCCACACAATAATACGGTTATTAACTGTTCTATACCCATAAAAAATTCTCGACTTTATGGACATCTACTATTGAAGTGTGGCATATGCCACATTCGAAAATTCATTGTTTATTGAGGTCAATTTATATTGGTTATATAATAATATGTATAAATTTACTTATTAAAATTTGTGTTTAGTTAATCGTTCTAATTTCTAAGTTTTAAGTTTTAAGTTTTAAGTTTTAAAATATATCGTTCTTTTCCAGGTTCAATTATTATGCTGTTGAACTTCCTGTATTACTCTACTTCTCCACTTCTTATTCCTTCATTATTTAATTCTTATTTCTATTGGAATGATATAGACGACTACCAGGAATATCTTTGGACAGAGCGCAAAAAAGGAAATCTGAGCAAAAGACGACCTTAAGTATTTGGCAGTTAAAACGCGTGGTTCAATAAGAGGTTTAATAAAAAGTAATTTTTACGAAGCAAAATATCTCATCTCTTCCCACTATCAAAGGATCTTCAGGTTTACCTCTTATTCATTTCTGGAGTGGATACTGCCAAGTCAGATGCAATGACCAGCTGCATAACTGCAAAATATGCAATTCCACCGCCTTATACTTTTACACTATCTTGGAAACGGAGTGAACAACATGATATCCCAACCTACCAACAACACAGAAACCGCTGCCCAATTAAAAGAAAAAATCCGTCAGGCCGAGCAGAATCGTGCAGATCATACGGAATTTGATATTCATCAGGAACTGGAGCAGCTGCTAAACAGTATCGGATTATCCGCAGCAGACAGCGGCGGCGAGATTTCTTTTACCGGTAAAGATCCTATCATACCAAGCGTACTGCGTCTGGCCAGCTCGGCAGGGATCGGGATGGTCGCCAAATCGGTTGCTGCTGCCAAGCTATGGAGAATGCGTGGCGGCAAGGAGCAGGATATCTCGTTGGACCTGCGCAAGATTCTGCATCGGCTGTCGCCTTTTTACGATCGAAAATGGGAAAAGCTGAATGGTTATTCACCAGCAAGCCCTTCCGATCCGAGTCAGGCACTGAAATTCGGATTTTACCAGACAAAAGATGGTAAATGGGTGATGCCGCTGGAGCCGTATCCAAAGCTGAAAATCAATACACTGAAGCTGCTGAACTGCCCGGATACCCCGGAAGCGGTAGCAGCAGCTATTGCCCAGTGGGATTCTGCCGAACTGGAAGAAGCCGGTCGACGTGCCGGAATCGTCATGCCGGTTGCCCGCACACTGGAAGAATTCCTGAATGATCCCGTATCGGATGTGATCGCTGCTCAGCCACTGATCGAGATCGAGAAGATTGGTGACAGTGACCCGGAGCCTCTGTCGACGGGCGTTTCTTCTCCACTGGAAGGCATTCGTGCACTTGGTATGGGACATGTGATCGCCGGCGCAGGGGTTGGCCGGGCGCTGGCACTACATGGTGCAGATGTGCTGAACATCTGGCGTCCCGGTGATTGGGAAGTGGACACTACCTACTACACCGCCAATGTGGGAATGCGTTCTTCTACGCTGGAAGTAGGAAATGAACAGGGACAGGCCAAGATGCAGGAGCTGCTGCGTGGAGCAGATATTTTCTTTGCCAATCGTCGTCCGACATATCTGGAACGATTTGGTCTGAGTCCTGAACAAGCGGCGGCTGCACGGCCGGGTATTATCCATGTCTCGGTATCGCTCGGTGGTAATGAAGGCCCTTGGGCGGATCGGATTGGATTCGACCAGACAGCTGGTACGCTGACCGGGGTGATGTGCCTCGAAGGTACTCCCGACAAGCCGCAATTGCCTGCGATTCTGGTCGTTAATGACTATATTATCTCTTGGCTGGCTGCTGCCGGGGCAATGGCTGCACTGGCACGCCGCGCTGAGGAAGGCGGTAGCTACCGGGTGCATATTTCCCTTAGCCGGGTATCGCTGTGGCTGATGTCAATGGGATTGTTCGACAAGGAATTTGCCCACCAGACAGCCGGTTCATCTGATGAGCATCTGTATCTTGATCCAGAACTGTTTACAGCCGATACCCTATGCGGACATTATCAAGGGGTGACCGATCAGGTGCATATGTCGGAGACACCAGGCGAGTACCGGACGGTGCTGGTACCGCGCGGATCGTGTCGGCCGGAGTGGCTGAAATAATGGTTATAGCAAAAGGAGAATCCTATCTGGCTTTAGGCCGAAGGGATTCTCCTTTTTAATTTGCTATCCAGAAATCAGGGTTGAGGTTGGATTTAGCTTTCTGCTTGCAGCTTGTTCATATCCGTATCAATATGGACTTTCAGCTGGCCTTTCATTTCAGCAGAACCGGAAGATACAGTAATCATGTATGTACCAGATGCCAGCTTGTCACTAGTATAGAATTTCTGATAATCAGATGTAGGTTTTACTGTGCCGGACAGTACTTGTTGTCCGCTGCTATGATTTTTATTTACGGTAAAAGTTATGTTCTGTGAACTGTCATTCTTTATACTGACTTTTATATAGCTTTTCGGGATGGTGATTTCTTTCTGAAAAGTGGTATTGTCCAACGAATCATTAATAATCATTCCATACTTGGTTTGGGAAGTTATTTTATTACTATCAGTGTTTTCTTCTGCAGCAGAGGACGGATTGCTATCTACCACAGTATTATTGGAGAATATAATAATTTGCCCAAATGGTCTGTAGATCAGAATAATCGTTAGGACGATGAACAATAATATGATCATAATGATAATTTTCTTTTTGCTCATTTCTCAGCTTCTCCTTTTATTGATTAGTAATCGCTCTCATGGATGCGGCAACAGTCTACCACAATTAGACGGAAATTTATAAGAATCTGCGTGATAAATATATCGCAGTCCAGTCCAATGAGATGATCGCCAAAATCCAAAAGTTAATTGGTAACACTAATCTTGGTTACAATACCGTAGATCCGTATGCTATATAATAAAATCATTATCTTCACTATATCAAGACGATTTGGATAATCCTGATTAAAAGAGATTCCAGATTATGGTTCCACCACCCCCTTTCGGGGTAAAAATCGTTAGCATTTACATAACCGTACAGGAGGAACATTCATGCTCATTGAAGCCGTCTATCACCGTCCAAAATTAAACTGGGGTTATCCATACGATCGCGAGACGATCCATCTTCGTCTGCGTACCAAAAAGCAGGATGTTAAGCAGGCCTGGGCACTCGCCGGAGACAAGTATATGTGGGAGAAATCCAAAGAACTGGTGCCGATGAGCATCTTTGCAACGGATGATCTGTTTGATTACTGGGAATGTGCGGTCAAACCGCCATATCGTCGTCTGAAATACGGATTCAAGCTAGCGGATGATCAGGAAGTTATCTGGATGGACGAAGACAAATTCGGCGCGGAAGAACCGCAGATGGATCGTCTGTTCGATATTCCTTTCATTAATCCGGTCGATGTATTCACTACGCCGGAATGGGTAAAAGACGCTGTGTTTTATCAGATTTTCCCGGAGCGCTTTGCCAATGGGGATACGTCCAACGATCCGGAAGGCACGCTGCCATGGGGCGGCAAGCCGGAGTGGAACAATTTCTTTGGCGGGGACCTGCAGGGCATTATCGATCATCTGGACCATCTGACCGAACTGGGCGTGAATGCGATCTACCTGTGCCCTATTTTCAAAGCAACAACCAACCATAAATACGATACCGAAGATTATATGAAGATCGACCCGAGCTTTGGAGATGAAGAGACGCTCAAAAAGCTCGTCAACACCTGCCACAGCAAAGGCATCCGCGTGATGTTCGATGCGGTATTCAACCATTCCGGCAAAACGTTCGCACCCTTCGTCGATGTACAGGAAAAAGGCGAGAAGTCCAAGTACAAAGACTGGTTCCATGTACGCAAATTCCCGCTGGCTGTGGAAGACGGTATTCCAACGTACGATACGTTCGACTTTGAGCCGCTAATGCCTAAGCTCAACACCGAGAATCCGGAAGTCAAAGAATATCTGCTTGGCGTGGCTCGCTATTGGGCAGAAGAGTACGGTATCGACGGCTGGCGTCTGGATGTGGCGGACGAAGTGGATCATCAGTTCTGGCGCGAATTCCGCCTGACTCTCAAGGCGATCAACCCGGATATTTATATTCTCGGCGAAATCTGGCATGAGTCGATTCCATGGCTGCAGGGCGACCAATTCGACTCGGTGATGAACTATCCATTCAAAAATGCGGTAACGGATTTCTTCATTAAAGACACCACCGATGCGCAGACATTCTCGCACGCGATCGGCAACCAGATGTCCCGCTATCCGCGTCAGGTGGCAGAAGTCGCTTTCAACCTGATCGATAGCCATGATACGCCGCGTGCACTGACCGTCGCTGGCGGAGACAAAAACCGTCTCAAGCTGGCTGCGCTGTTCCAGATGACCTTTACCGGTGCACCTTGTATCTATTATGGAGATGAAATCGGTATGGAGGGCGAAGGCGATCCAGACTGCCGCCGCTGCATGGTCTGGGAGGAAGACGAACAGGATCGTGAGCTGTTCGCCTACTACCAGCAAATTATCCGTATGCGCAAGCAGTACCCGGCACTGCGCCAGGGTACCTTCCGCTTCCTGCACTCCCGCAAGGGAAGCAATGAACTGGTATATGAGCGTTTCGACGATCAGGAGAAGTTCATTATTGCAATCAACAGCTCTACTGAGCCGATCGATATTGAGATTGATATCAAAGGAACCCATTGGGAAGATGTACTGGAAAATCGCGAACTGCAGCTGGAAGGCGGTATTCTGAAATACCAGCTGCCCGCTTATGGTTACCAGGTGCTACGCTGTCTGGACAAAGACAAAAAACCTCAACAAACCGGCTAAATAATCTATGGCCATGAGTAACCTATACACACTGACAGGATCATGCATTTGTCTATCAATTAGACGACTGCGTATCCTGTCAGCAAGCGCCTCTTCTGTCCGCAGACGAGGCGCTTTTCCTGTGTAAATTCGCCCGGTTAATTCTCTTGGTTAAACGGTGGATTTGTGCTATATTAATACTTCGTGTCATTTATTCCCATGCTGTTTGGGACGTTCACTGCTATGTCTCATTCTGCTGAATGGCAGGGATTGATAGGTAGGAATGCTGCCGATTACAGTTGATTCATTTCGTTTACATAATAAACAAGCTTGTTATGTTATCCCTATGCTGATATGCCGATATTATACTGGCATGATATAGATTGCAGGAGGCCATAGTAATGAGTAGAACTCTTAATCCATCTATGCTTGCGGCGTGGGCCAGTCTGATCAGTAATATCTTACTGACCCTGCTCAAGCTGATCGTCGGTGTACTGTTCAACAGTCAGGTACTGATTGCAGACGGTATCCATAATGCCGGAGATGTGATCGCTTCGGCGACAGCGCTCGGCTCCATGCGGATCTCGTCCATGCCACCCGATGAAGACCATCCGTATGGTCACGGCAAAGCCGAAGTCGTCGGAGCCAGTGTGGTTGCCGGTATCCTGCTGATTGCAGCGCTTTATATCGGTTATCATTCCTTTATGCTGCTGTTCGAGCCGCCATCACAACCACATATCATTGCGCTCATCGCCGCATTTATTTCCCTGATCTGGAAACTGCTACTGTACGTGTACACGATGCGGATCGGACGCGAGACCAACAGCAAAGGCCTAATCGCGACCGCGCAGGATCATCTGGCAGACGTATATGCCTCGGCAGCTGCCTGTGCCGGTATCGGTCTGGGTTTGATTGGTGAAGCGTACGGCTGGTCGCTGCTCTCCTATGGTGATCCGCTCGCCGGTATGATCGTGGCCCTGCTGATCCTCAAGCTGGCCTATGAGACAGGACGCGACTCAATCGATATTCTAATGGAGAAAGCTGTTCATCCGGAGAAAATCGAAGCCTATACCACCGTGCTCAAAAATATGCCGGAAGTCAAACGAATCGACCGTATCCGCGCCCGCGAGCATGGTCAATATATTGTAGTCGATGTGCGAATTGGTGTAGATGCGACCCTGACGATTCAACAAGGACATGATATCTCGCGAATCATGAAGAAGAATATCATGACTGTAGATACACAGGTTACCGAAGTTCTCGTCCATCTGAATCCATGGTATGCCGGGGAGGAACCGGCGCATGAAGTGACAGTGGAATTTGATTCACGAAAGCCTTTATAGCCTGCATGAAGTTCAGTTATACCTTTCGTAATAACTGGGATCGCTGCAGATTGATCTGTTGGCACTCGTATTTCCTACAACGAACCTGTTGCTCTTCATACCATATTTTGCTTTTATATTTTTGGCTTCTGTAATAAAATGCCCTGCTTTCAGTCCGATATCCATGGCTGAAAGCAGGGCATTTTTGGGCGTTCGATAAATAATGATCATGACCGTGCAGCAGTTGATCCGCTGTCTGCAAGTTACTCTTTCGATAAATTGAACTTCTTTTAGCCAATTCGAGCCGGACTATTCTGAACAACTTCAAGCCAGCGCTTGGCCAGTAATCCGTGACCTGCAGTCGTCGGATGGATACCATCCCATATCCAGTACGAAGCCGGCGCCACTGCACAGGCATCATCCAAAACATCCTGCAGCGGGACAAAGACAGCATCGAACTCATCTGCCAGTCTTCGTACAGATGCCGCGCAATCTGCCACGGCCGCTTGCCAGCCGATCCAGTCGTCATCTGTATGTCCCCCCGGCAGAATAAATGGCTCGCATAATACCAACTGGACCTCCGGCAGTTCTGTCCGTGTATGCTGCAGTAGCTGACGATAGTTATTTTCATATTCAGCGCTATCAAAACCTCCGCGTGCTGTTATCGACATCAGGATATCGTTCACACCAATCAGGATACTGATCGTATCTGGCTGCAGTTGCAGAGCATCTTCATGCCAGCGATTCTGAAGATCGGTGACACGATTACCGCTAATCCCCCGATTCAGAAATGTCGGCCGGGAGGCTGCCAGAGTGTGTCCCAGTTCAGCTGCAATCCAGAATGCATAACCATGCCCCATCACATGATTGGGATCGGCATCCCGCCCACGATTACCGTCGGTAATCGAATCCCCCTGAAATAAAATGGTCTGCCGTTTATGTACTTTATTCTGATCCATATTTCCTGTCTCCTCTCTGCAAAACCCTGTTCATTCTCTCCTTCTAACGTATTCGGTACCTTCTCGTATTCTCTATCTTCTGTTTATTTTCGATTTTACCGAATATTTATGCGTTTTACTTTCCGAAAAATGTTTAGACAAGTTTTGTTCCGGTTTAATGGATGAAGTAAATCAGTATGGCATAGACTCATATCATCCATCCGAATCTTGTTTCCCAGTGTTCCTTTTGTCACTATTTGTCGCATCCTACCAGTCAATAATGATCTGGATGACCTACAAAAATAACCATCTACAGACATCCTCGTCTATACAAAAAAAGGAACTTTCCCTATCTGTTGATATACCCATTTCTATTCTTTCTTTATCTTTGTCCCTTATGGATAAAGGACAAATCAAGGCATCTTTCAATTGATCTCCACCTCTCAGAAGCTTAAACTTTTAAGTATAAGAACTAGTTCTATTTTCTCACACCGCTTTCATGATATCGTTTTCAGTCGGAATTTGGAAAGGAGGATGTCGATTTTGGAGAAGCTGACCGCACGGCTCACGATGATGCTGCAGTTTCTGGTCGGTTCCCATGGAGAGTATATTACGATCCGTGACCTGTCAGATCATCTGGATGTGAGTGAGAAAACGGTCAAGCGTGAACTGCCGGCTGCCGAAGAGTGGCTGCGCAAGCACAAGCTGAAGCTGCTTCGCAAACCCGGAACAGGACTTGCCCTGGAAGGCAATGAATCCGACTTTGCCAGTACACAGCGTGAACTGGAAGAACAGACACCCCGGAAAGACTACACCCGCGAAGAACGGCATTACTTCATTATCAGCGAGCTTCTCCTGTCCAAAGAGCCGATTAAACTATATTCGTTTGCCTCTCAGTTCAAAGTAACAGAAGGCACACTGAGTAATGATCTCGACCGAATTGAACAGTGGCTGTCCTCTTTTGGCATTACACTGGTTCGCAAACCCGGATTCGGTATTTATGTCGAAGGCACCGAGAGCCATATCCGCTCTGCACTGATTCATCTGCTGTATGAGAGTGTCGATGAATACCAGCTCAATCATCTGGTACGCGAGCCGCTGGCTGCCGATGAAGAAGCTGGTCGTGTCCAGTTCCATATCCGCAACCGGCTGCTGAATCTGGTCGATGACGGAATGATGGACCAGCTCCAGCAGTATCTCAGCGATCTGGAACGGGATACCCGTATCAAGCTGACCGATAGCGCATACATCGGTCTGACTGTACATCTGGCACTGGCGATTGAGCGTATCCGGCGCGGACAGCGCATTACCATTGCGCCCCGTATTCTGGATGAACTCAAGCAGCTCAGTGAATTCCAGACCGCCCGCAAACTGGCGGAACGTCTGGAGCAATCTTTTGACATTGCGATTCCCGAAGATGAAATGGGTTATATTACCATGCATCTCAAAGGAGCCGAGACCCGGCTGAATGCCGAATCGGACCCGTATTACGAGCATGTTAGCTTTGAACTGGTGAAGCTGGCTCGGGATATTCTCAAAATGGCGGAGTCCGAGACCGGATTTGAACTTAAAGGCAACAGCAAACTGTTCGCCGGATTTATCAACCATCTGGGGCCGGCAATTGAGCGGCTTCGCCTGGGACTGGATATCCGCAATCCGCTGCTCACACAGATCAAGGAGCAATACGGACCGACTTTTGAGATTGCGCGCAAGTGCTCTCGGCTGCTCGGTGAATTCACTCACCGGGAAGTACCGGAGGCCGAGATCGGTTATCTGGCGATGCATATCGGCGCCATGTCCGAATACGCAGCTGCCCAGCGCAAGCCGGTCAAGGCAATTATCGCCTGTGCGAGTGGTCTGGGAACGTCCAGCCTGCTCTCGATTCGGGTCAAGCGGGAATTCCCGTCACTGCAAATTATTGATGTGGTCTCTTCCGCAGAAGCCGTCAAGCTGGAGAATCGGGCAGATATTATTATCTCTACCGTCGAAGTGGACAGCCAACTGCCGACCGTTCGTGTCTCTCCCCTGCTCTCGCCGGAAGATATCCGGGATATCCGCAGTGCTGTCTCCGGGCTGGAAGTGAGCGTAGAGAATAGTCATATGGATTCGCCCGCTGCCGATCCGGCTACACGCCTGACCGATACACTGGGCAATCACAAAGAGACGCTGACCGGTATTCTGGATCTGACAGCCGGACTGGTGATCAAGGACCAGTTCTCGATCTCCTCGGTCTCTGATCTGATCCACCGGATCGCCGGTATGTTCACGGCTTCGGCCGAACGCTCCGACATTCTGGAGCAGAAACTGCACGAACGTGAACGTATGGGCGAGACCGTACTGTCACAGGATGGACTGATCCTGCTTCACTGCCGCTCCAGTGTAGTGAACAAGCTATTTCTCGGTATTATCCGCTTCAGTGATCCCATATCGGCAGTGAGCAGTCCTACCGAGCTGTATGCTGCAATCGTGCTGCTTGCCCCGAGGGACAGCAGCAAATCCTATCTCGAAGCTGTAAATGAAGTCAGTAAATCGCTGATCGATCGACCCGGTTTTGTGACCCGGCTGGTCTCCGATCCCCCTGCCGGACTTCAGGCAGAGATCTCCAGCATGATGAAAGATCTGTACACACGCAAAATAGAACAATATATGATGGAGGTCGAACAATTATGAGCACTGTAAATGCTTCTACTCGCGAGAAGAAAAGCGCCAGAGACCGCGTCCAGGCATTCGGACGTTTCCTGAGCGCCATGATCATGCCGAATATCGGCGCATTTATCGCATGGGGTCTGTTAACTGCCCTGTTTATTCCTACAGGACGTATGCCAAACGAAGACCTCGCTAAACTGGTTGATCCGATGATTAAATTTTTGCTGCCTCTATTGATTGCTTATTCAGGCGGTAAAGTAGTTCATGGACATCGTGGTGGTGTGCTAGGGGCTATTGCAGCAATGGGCGTTATTGTCGGTTCTGAAATTCCAATGTTTATTGGAGCCATGATCATGGGGCCGTTAGGCGGATGGATCATCAAGCAATTCGACAAATTAGTAGAAGGCAAAATCAAATCTGGTTTTGAA
The DNA here is from genome assembly GCF_000346635.1 of Paenibacillus shenyangensis. Lineage (NCBI taxonomy): Bacteria > Bacillati > Bacillota > Bacilli > Caryophanales > Paenibacillaceae > Paenibacillus > Paenibacillus shenyangensis. The sequence continues at coordinate 3,004 of NZ_AOIG01000009.1, read as the reverse complement.
ATGCTTGTTAATAATTTTTCTGCCGGTATTATCGGTATGTTACTGGCTATAGCCGGTTTTTATGGAATCGGTCCACTCGTTGTAGGATTTACCAATCTGTTGGAAGCGGGCGTCAACTTCCTGATTGCTCACGGGTTATTGCCACTTGTTTCTATCTTTATTGAACCTGGTAAAATTCTGTTCCTTAATAATGCAATTAACCATGGTATCTTTACTCCGCTAGGTACGCAAGATGCACTGGAACATGGTAAATCCATTTTCTATCTACTGGAAGCCAATCCGGGTCCTGGTCTGGGTCTTCTGCTAGCGTACTGGGTATTTGGTAAAGGCTCAATTAAAGGTTCTGCACCAGGTGCAATCATCATTCAATTTTTCGGCGGTATTCACGAAATCTACTTCCCTTATGTATTGATGAGACCAATTCTGTTCCTGGCTGTTATTCTTGGCGGTATGGCAGGTGTATTTACCAACGTATTATTGGGTTCCGGCTTAACTGGTGCTGCTTCGCCAGGTAGTATCATTGCAATCATGGCATTAGCACCCCAAGGTGGCGAACTTCATGTAATTGCTGGTATTGCTGCAGCTACAATCGTTTCATTCCTTGTCTCTGCTCTCTTCCTGCGCAAAGCTGCAGTTGGTGATGAAGACTTGGAAAAAGCACAGTCTGCTTCCAAAAACATGAAATCCGGCGGCAATGCTGGTCCAGCACTGACTACATCTGCTGATCTGCAAACCGGTGAAGTTCGCAAAATCGTATTTGCTTGTGATGCAGGTATGGGTTCCAGCGCAATGGGTGCTTCTTCGTTCCGTAAGAAAGTACAGCAAGCCGGTCTGCCGATTCAGGTAACCAACTCTGCAGTTGACGCGATTCCTGGGGATGCCGATATCGTTGTAACCCAGCAGAACCTGACCAGTCGTGCACGCGGCAAAGCGCCTAATGCACAGCATGTATCGATCGATAACTTTATCAATAACCCGATCTATGATGAAATGATCAACAAACTCAAAGCAACCGCTGCCGGCAATGCAGAATCTTCAATTCCGGATGAGGCTGTCGGCGTTAAAAAAGAAGTAAGCGAAGTGCTGAGTCACAATGCTCCACATGTGGTAGAAGATACAAAAGATGGCGTACCGACTTCCGGTTCCAGTGTACTGCGCAAGGAAAACATCGTCATGGGTCTCGCCAGCGAACCCAAAGAAGATGCTATCCGCAGAGCAGGCGAACTGCTTGCTGCTTCCGGTTATGTGAAGCCTGATTATATAGCTGCCATGCACGAGCGCGAGAAAGTTGCTTCCACTTATATTGGTAACGGTGTAGCTATTCCTCACGGTGTAGGCGAAGCAAAAAAGCAAATTCAAACCTCCGGTATTGTTGTTCTCCAGTATCCAAACGGCGTTGAATTTGAAGGTGGCAAAGCGTATCTGGTTATCGGTATTGCTGGTGCGGGCGGTGAGCATCTGCAGATCCTGACCAAGATCGCTGAGACGATCGAAGATGAATCTGTGGTTCATCATCTGGCCAAAGTTACGGATTCCAACGAAATCTATCGTACATTCTCTATCTAATATAACAAGCTTCTTATGGTTAAATCAGCAGCGCATCAGCTGCTGATTTAACCTGTTTATCCATATTCCTGCCCGTAGACGATATGTATACGGGCACCTATTTACGGCTGCTGCCCTTTTTGTCCATGATTATTGAAAGCCAATATCCGGCTATCTGAATCTTACTGCAAACCGGCAGCAAGCCCATACTTACGGAGGTGCAAGTTATGAAAAAAGCTATTCAGTTTGGTGCAGGTAATATCGGTCGCGGATTTATCGGAGCGTTGCTGGCAAATGCCGGATATCAGGTGGTATTCGCAGATGTCAACGAACAGATGATCCAGGAGCTGAATGAGAAAAAAAGCTACCAGATTCATATCCTCGATCTGGAGAAAAGCGTAGAGACGATTACCAACGTCTCCGGCTGCATGTCCAATGGACCGGAAATCATTGACGAAATCGCCAGCGCAGAGATTATTACGACTGCAGTGGGTCCGAATGTGCTCAAGTTCATCGCTCCTACGATTGCCCAAGGGATTGAAGCCCGCCGTGCTGCTGGTGCAGGTCCACTGAATGTGATCGCCTGTGAGAATATGGTTGGCGCAACCAGCCATCTGCAGGAGCAGGTAGAGAGCCATCTGTCCGAAGAAGGCAAAACCTATGCACGTGAGCATGTAGGATTCGCCAACTGTTCTGTAGACCGTATTGTCCCTCCTTTCCAGGGTGAGAACCTGCTGGATGTGGGCGTAGAAGCGTTCCATGAATGGATCGTGGAAGAGCCGAAGCTCAGAGGCGGTACTCCGGAGATCGACGGCATGAAGCTGACCGACAATCTGGTCGCTTATGTACAACGCAAGCTGTTCACACTGAATACCGGTCATGCAATCACTGCCTATCTGGGCTTCCTGAAAGGAATCGAGACGATCGACCAGAGTATCCAGGATGAGTCCGTACGCTCAATCGCCCGTCCTGCCATGGAAGAAAGCGGCGCAGCGCTGGTGAAAAAATACGAATTCGACGCTGCCGAGCATGCCAAATATATCGATAAAATCGAGACTCGTTTCAAAAACCCATATATCCGCGATGAAGTCATCCGTGTCGGTCGTGAGCCGCTGCGCAAGCTGGGTCCTGCCGATCGTCTGATCGGTCCTGCCAATATGGCTGCCGAGCTGGGACTGGGCCGCGATCACCTGCTGCAGGGTGCAGCAGCTGCCTTCCTGTATGACAACAATAACGATCCACAGTCTGCCGAACTGCAGGCGCGTATTCTGGCAGAAGGCGTAGGTCCTGTAGTAAGTGATGTGACCGGCTTTGCCAAGGATAGTGAAGACTATAACAAGATCATGGCTGCTTACGAGAAATTTAAAAGCTTGAAAGCTTAAGTTGGACCAATAAGCTGCTATCGCTCGCTGAATAAAACAAAAGCCCCTAAGCAATTAGGGGCTCAGAATGTCGAGAA